>DATJMX010000073.1 GCA_035508495.1 Candidatus Binataceae bacterium | reverse complement strand
TTTCTCGACGTAGTGCGGTCGCCGATCTTAATGTGCGCCGCTTGTCTTGCAGATCTTCAGTTTCGCTTTGATCTCGATGGTTGAGGGCCGTCTTCGTTTCGTTATTCCGGTGCGTACCTGTCGTCCATTTCCTGATGCGCGAGTTCGGAGCGCGATCGCTCGTCCGCCGAAAAGCCGGTAATTTGCGGTACCACACGACGATGCTACCGGAGATTAGTCGAGCGCGTATTCCTCGGAAAAATGAGGCAGGCCGACCAGTGGGTGCGGCAGGAAAAGTTCTGAGACAGCACTTAAATTGAATGATCCGTTCTGCGTCGATTTGCGTATGGTTTTCTGCGCGAAGAGGGGTAATTTCTGGAAATAGCATCCTTCGGGACGTGGTCGATTGGACGACGCGCGGTGAGTCGACCACGGGAAGCGTTCGAAGGTCGAAATGCTCGCTCAATCCCTTGAACGCCCCACCGGCCGATGTCTTCACTTAGTATTACGAGTCGCCGCTCCGCCAGCGCCGCTTCATAGCTTCGGAGAGGAGTTTCCAACAGCAGATGTGATTCGTCCCTGAACGTGACTGGCTTAGCTGCAACTCTGCCAGGACGCTCATGAAAAAGCCGTACCTTTGAAAGGCGTTGCGAGCTCAGGCCGATATATGATCCGGCAGCTGCAAACTGGACTCGGAACTCCTGCAGTGGTTCTGCTCCGACCATACACCCTTCGGAAAAATCGGAACGAAATTGTCGGGAAGGTTCGTTAAGAATTTACCGATGCCGTACAGTACCGCAGGATTTTTATCACGCCGAAAACTGGAAATGCCCTTGGCGGCCCGAGACTGCTGACGATCGTGCAGTGCCGTACCTTGTAGTGTACTACTCAATCCATAGTGTACTACTCGACTTGATATAGGCGTTGACACCAAATGTTGTAGTGGTGTTCGCTAGGCACGTGGCGGATGCGGAGTGGTTGGTGAGGAGTTTACCGCATGCCGGCCGAGCAGTCAGTTTCGATTTGGACCACACCTGGGCTTGAGTCTCTCGCGGGACGGTTCGCTCCTCGCAACTTAATTCCGGATAGCTCACGTTCTCCCAATGCGTTCGAAGCGTCAAGTTTCGATCGCATGGTTCATCCACAAAATCAAAGTCGAGAGGAGCTACGGTGATGCAGGGATCGAAAAGCCACGGCAACCATGAAACAGGCCGCTTTGCTGGACCGTCGATCTCCGACCACGAGTATCTTACAGTGGTCGAGACGGCGGCCAGGGCGCGACTTTCGCCCAAAACGCTATACAACTGGATCAGCATGGGCAAAATCACGCGCGCGGCCGGAGTACACCACGCCGGCCGCAAAGTGGTGATCCATTGGTCGACGTTCGAAGCGATGGTACTGCGAGGAGGTGATCTGCTTGGCTAGGATTGAAGGCGATCACGGCCGATTGCTCGTGACCTTCCAGTATCGCGGACAACGCTGCCGCGAATACATCGGACTCAAAGACAATCGTGACAATCGACGGGCCGCAGCCAGGATAGCCAGGGAAATCGAACTGCAGATCGCGGCGGGAAAGTTCGACTACCAGGCGCGCTTTTCTGAAAGTCACAATCTCGATCGTTTCGGGCTCGCGAAGGCGTCCGACGATCGCGTCGTTTTCCGTGACTTTGCTCTTCAGTGGCTCGACGAGCTCAAGCCAACCGTCGCAAAGTCCACGGCCTACGGGTACGGGCGGCTGCTCGAGGCTTACATTCTTAAATCGAGCTTTGCCGAAAAAAAGATCGACGAGATTCACGACGGCGACATCAAGCGGCTGATCGCGCAATTGCAGGAGCGGGGACTCGGGCCGCGCTCGATTAATATCGTCGTGGCTCGACTTCGAACGCTCTTTTCAACCGCGAGGATTCGCAAGCTCAGAGCGGACAATCCGGTCGACTACGTCCGTAACCTGCGCGAGACAAAGCCGGAGATCGATCCATTCACGCTCGACGAGGTCCAGGCGCTCTTGCGAGCGGCGCGCCTTTCCGAGCGGACGTTCTTTACCATTCTCCTCTTTGCCGGATTGCGGCCGGGCGAGGCATTGGCGCTGCGCTGGGATGACATCGATTTCCGCGAAGGGTTCCTCAAAGTCCGCCGGCACCTGAACCGCTTCGGAATGGGATTGCCGAAGACTACATCGAGTGAGCGCGACGTCATCATGCTGCCTCCCGTTCGCGATGCGCTTCAGGAGCAGCGAGCACGAACTCAATTGCGCAGCCCATTCGTATTCGTGAACGAGGGCGGCAAGCAGCCGTTCGACCTCGACAACATCCGCCAGCGTAACTGGATCAGTTTGCTGCGCCGCGCGGGCCTCCGGCATCGGCCTCTCTACCAGTGCCGGCACACGTACGCGACGTTGTTGCTGAGCGCCGGCGAAGACATGCGCTTCGTCGCCTCGCAGATGGGGCACACGACGCTTGCGATGCTGATCCGGCACTACGCGCGATGGAGCCGCCGATCGCCGAGCGGCGGCAACGCTATCAGCAGGGTGCTGGAGAGTTCCGGCTTGTCAAAAATGCCAGAAATATGCCAGAAAATGGTTTCCGGAAGGTCCGGACCGATCGGTCAGGGGCTTGAAAATCACCTAAAAAGCCTTGATTTTGTTGAGGAATCTAATGGAGCGGGTGATCGGTTTCGAACCGACGACCTTGTGCTTGGCAAGCACACGCTCTACCAACTGAGCTACACCCGCTCGCCGCTCCGAGGTGGACTAAATGATTTAACGGGCGCCGGTCAGCAAGTCAAATCGCCATCCGTTTGCTGCCGCCCATCCGTTGCATCGGTTTGAGCGCTGTCAACACCCGCGCGTAGTAATCGATCCCCGACCATACCGCCACGATCAGCGAAATCCACAGCACGAACATCCCGAACGCAAAGCAATCGACGTGGAAGTACGTGTAGTGGATGAGCAGCCCGTGGATCGCGATCGATTGCAGCGCCATCTTGTATTTGCCGAGCTCTTCCGCCGCGACGATCATGCCTTCCGCCGCCGCGACTGCGCGCAGCCCCGTGACCATCGTCTCGCGCGCGACCAGCACCGCGACCATCCATGCCGGAACATGCGGCGTCCGCGCCATCCCCGCGAGCATGATGAGCGCCGTCATCACGACCAGCTTGTCCGCCATTGGGTCGAGGAACTTGCCGAGCGTCGTCACCGAATCGTAGCTGCGCGCAAGGTAGCCGTCGAAGTAGTCGCTGATCGTCGCGACGAAGAAGACCCCCGCTGCCGCCCACGAGGCCGCCGGCGACGTATACATCAGCAACCACACGAGGATCGGCGCGGTTGCAAAGCGAAAGTACGTGACGAGGTTGGGCGTGGAGAATGCCACGGCAAATTCCTGCTGCGCGCTCTTCGAGCGATGTCCCATCCCTTTGGATCGAGGATAGGTCATCCATGGAACGGGAGCAAACCAGTGCAACGCGAGCCTTGACTGCCTGGCCGCTGGGGACTAAGTGTCAAATTGACGCAAAGATACGAGGTCAGTTTGATGAAGCATCGCTCTCCACTCCACAGTGATTTTCTCGTGATCGGCGGGGGGATCGCCGGTCTTACTTTCGCGCTGGCCGCGGCCGAGACCGGCACCGTTACCGTCCTGACCAAGGCCGATAGCGGCGAGGCGAACACCGCGTATGCGCAAGGCGGTATCGCCACGGTATGGAGCGTCAGCGATTCGTTCGAGTCGCATGTCGACGACACGCTGCGCGCGGGCGCCGGTCTATGCGATCGCGCCGCGGTCGAGGCGATCGTTCGCGGCGGTCCGGCGGCGGTGCGTGAGCTCATCAGGTACGGCACGCAATTTACCAAGCTTGAAAATTCGAACGGCGAAAACGAAGTCGAGTACGATCTTGGCCGCGAGGGCGGCCACAGCCATCGCCGCGTTCTGCATGCGCAGGATTTGACCGGCCGCGAGATCATGCGTGCGCTGACTGCTGCCGCCGCGGCGAATCCCAATATCCGCACGCTCGAGAATCACGTTGCGATCAATCTGCTGGTCGAGTCGCCGAGCGGCGGCCATCCTGGCGCATGCTGGGGCGTGTATGCGCTCGATCGCGCGACCAACAAGATCGAAAAGGTGCTCGCGCGCGCGACGCTGCTCGCCACCGGCGGCGCGGGCAAGGTTTATCTCTACACGACCAATCCCGACATCGCGTCGGGCGATGGCGTGGCGATGGCATATCGCGCCGGTGCCGCGATCGGCAACATGGAATTCTACCAATTCCATCCGACGTGCCTCTTCCATCCCGCGGCAAAGTCGTTTCTGATTTCCGAGGCGCTGCGCGGCGAGGGCGCGATCCTGAAGCGTCCCGACGGCACGCCGTTCATGAAGCACTACCACGCCGACGCGGAGCTGGCCCCGCGCGACGTCGTGGCGCGCGCGATCGATTCCGAGATGAAGCGTCACGGTCTCGATTTCGTTTACCTCGATCTCAGCCATCGCGACGCCGGGTATATCAAGGACCGCTTCCCGAACATCTACAAGCGATGCCTGAGCTACGGCATCGACATGACGGCCGGTCCGATTCCGGTCGTGCCGGCGGCGCATTATATGTGCGGCGGCGTGGTGACTGACCTCGATGCGTGCACATCGATCCCCGGCCTTTACGCGGCTGGCGAAGTCGCGATGACTGGGCTTCACGGCGCGAATCGGCTCGCCTCGAACTCGCTGCTCGAAGCGGCGGTGATGGGCCGGCGCGCGTTCGACTCGGCGCGCGAGGTGACTACCGGTGGACGTCCGCCGGAGTTCCCCGAATGGGACCCGGGCCGCGCGATTCGCGGCGAGGAGCGCGTGCTCATCACCCAAAGCTGGGACGAGATTCGACGTTTGATGTGGAACTACGTCGGAATCGTGCGCAGCGATCGGCGTCTCGATCGCGCCCTCAGTCGCATCGAGTTGCTCAAGGAAGAGATTCACAGCTACTACTGGGATCACCTGCTCGACGGCGACCTGATCGAATTGCGCAATCTCGTGGTTGTCGCGGAACTCATCGTGCGCTCGGCGATCGCGCGCAAGGAATCGCGCGGCCTCCATTACAATATCGATCACTCGAAAACCGGCGGCGAAGAATTGGTCAAGCCGACGATCATCGAGGGCGAATCAGTTCAGGATCGCGTTTGACGCCTTGAGCGGTTGCTCGATAAATTTCGATATCGTGTTCCGTTGCGGAGGATGTCGTGACACGCCAATTTGAAGTCAGACCTCTCGATGCTACTTTCGGCGCTATTGTCAGCGGCGTGAAACTCGCTGCGATCGACGATTCGACGTGGCGGGATCTCCATGCGGCGTGGCTCGACTATGCGCTCCTGATCTTTCCCGATCAGTTTCTGAGCCGCGACGAGCAGATCGCCTTCGCGCGCCGATTCGGCAATCTCGAGTTCGACATCGCGCCCATCAGCAACGTCAAGAAAGACGGCACAATCATCGCCGAGGACGACGATAGCGACGTTATGAAGGTGCTCAAGGGCAATATGGGCTGGCACTGCGACAGCACCTACATGCCCGTGCAGGCGAAGGGCGCCGTGTTTAGCGCCGAAGTAGTGCCGAGCGCGGGAGGGGAGACGGGATGGGCGGACATGCGTGCCGCGTACGACGCGCTCGATGATAAGACTCGCGCCAAGGTCGAGCGCCTCACCGCCTACCATTCGCTCTACTATAGCCAGTCGAAACTGGGTCATCGTCCGAAACGGGGTAGTGACTATAGCGGTTATGGCTTCCACGATGGTCCGGTGCCGCTGCGGCCGCTGGTCAAGGTTCATCCGGATACGGGCAGAAAGTCGCTCGTGATCGGCCGCCACGCGCACAACATCCCCGAGATGGACAAGTCTGAGTCAGAGCGCTTCCTCCAGGAGCTGGTCGATTTCGCATGCCAGCCGCCGCGCATCTATCAGCATACATGGAAGCCAGGCGAAGCCGTGATCTGGGACAATCGATGCCTGCTGCATCGCGCGCTGCCGTGGGACATGCGCCAGCCGCGCATAATGTGGCACAGCCGCATCGCGGGCAACCCCGAAAGCGAATCCGCGCTGCCGCAGTGAGGGTGATATATAATAGTCAGTCGATTTGACTATTTACCCATTACCGCGAGAGCGTTTTGCAGGGGCGCACTGGATATTTGGATCAATCCGGAAAATGGGCGGTCGAGCTCGAATATCAGAAACAATGCGCCCGCAACTGATATCGCGCTGAGCAGCAGCGTGACGACCACGGTCGCGTTATGAGGCGCGAACAAACCAAAACTCAGAAATAGTACACTTAACCAGAAGACCACTACGACCAGGAACGGCGTCGAGATCGAACTACTGTTCTGCTCGAACAACAACCACCGCGTCTGACCCAGGTTGAACGCTATCGATTCGGCCAGCGATTGGATAGTGCGCTGAGCGTCGGTATGAGGCGTCAGTTCCACGAGCTTATCGTATAAGACTTCACCGCTCATGCTTGAGCTTATCCCGCCGACAGATTTGCTGTCCTGCGGCCAAATCTGCGCCAGCAGCCGCTCCATGGTGCCTTTGAGAACCTCGCGGACTTCGTGGGTCTCGGGGCCGTAGTGGGCCAATGCACGATCGAGCAATATCGCATTCGCCGACATCTGCGTCAGCTCACTCGCGCGCGCGTCGTAAGAAGATTTCGCCGACGCGACCAGCAGACCCAATACGAGGGCGGCCATTGTGCCAATCAGGCCGACGCCCAATTTGACTACATCCTTACTCTCGGTGTTGAGGTGATGCGCGGGCAGGACTGTTCGCAACCCCATGCCAAGGATCGCGCCGCCGAAAACGCTGGCGAACACGACCGTGCTTAGTTCAACCGGATTCATTATACGGTTCCCCTCCCGCGTTTGTCCCCCAAAGGGAACAATATTGCACAGAGCGTGAGAATTCTTAAACCGTGCGGCCTGTGCCGCACGTGCAGTTGACGCTCGCAGGTCTGGCTGTTAATCCGTTTTGCCTCGGGTGACTGGCATGAAGCATTGGTGGATTCTCTCAACGATGTGTGTCGCGATTGGTCTGCTGGTACGAGCTTCCGCACACGCTGAAAGCGTGAACGGCTGCATCGACACTTGTACCGATACTTACAACTCCGATCAGTGGGAGTTGCAGCAGAACTGCATGAATCAATGCCAAAACCATGTGAACTACGGCGCGATCGCGTACGCGCCCGGCGATGGATCGTATGGATACTCCTACGACTATCATTCGGAGAACGAAGCCGACCGGCACGCACTGGCCAACTGTAGCGACGAAGGCAACGGCTGCCAGGTAGTGATTACCTTCTGGGAAACCTGCGCCGCGCTTGCCGCTGGCGACAACAATCGCTACGCGGCGAGCCTTGGCGATGGCGCCGGTGATGCGAGTGGCAAGGCGCTCGCGGCCTGCGCTCGCAAAGGCGGCAGGAACTGCGACGTCAAAGTATCGACATGCGCACGCGACTAGTCATTCCCGTCGACGGGTTAAAAACTCACCACCAAAGACACTAAGAAAAAATTGAGCCGAAGCGGCAAAGCCGCTTTGCTTAGTGCCTTTATGCCTTCGCGATTATTTCCTTTTTTAAGTTCTGGTGTCAGTTCCGCCGCACGTTGCGGAAGGGACCCGTGTCGAAGCGCGGTTCCTTGGGCAGATCGAGGACGCGCTCGGCGATGATGTTGCGCTGAATTTCGTCTGTTCCACCCGCGATCGAAACCGCCGGCACCGAAACCAGGATTTCCGCGATTATGCCGCCGCGCGGGCTGTCAGGTCCGGTCAACATCGCGTCGCTCCCCGTTATCAATGTGTGAACACGGGCGCATCCGCGGGCGACGTGGCTTGCCGCGAGCTTGCCGAGCGACCCTTCGGGTCCTTGGGGACGTCCCTGGCGCTGGGCGGCTCGCGCGCGGCGCGCGGTCCACTCGGCGGATTTCGCAAGGATCATCAGCTTCGCGACTTCCTGCCGGATGATCGGATCTTTGTTCGCACCGGTTTCCTTGGCGCGCTCGATGATCAGATCGACGCGGCCGGCGCGCTGCGGATACCATTTGTAAGGCTGGTTAGCCTTCTCGACTTCGGCGCGCTCCTCCGCGTGAATCTTGCCGATGCGGGTGCCGCGCTTCGAGGGGGGCGCGAGGCCGTCAGCGCCGCGGCGCTCGTGGGCAAGCGTCGTCATGGCGACTTTCCATCCCTCGCCCACCTTGCCGACCAGGTTCTCGGCCGGCACCTTCGCGTCGGTGAAGAAGACCTGATTGAACGAGGCGTGCCCGTTCATCTGCTTGAGCGGCTGCACGTTGACGCCGGGCTGTCGGATCTCGATGACGAAAAATGACATTCCATCATGCTTTGGTACGTCCCAGTCGGTACGTGCCAGCAGGATCCCGTGATCGGCGTGATGCGCGCTGGTCGTCCAGACCTTCTGCCCATTAACGACCCATTCGTCACCAACGCGATCGGCCCGCGTCGTCGCGCCGCCGAGATCGGAGCCGCTGCCCGGCTCGCTGAATAGCTGACACCATGTGTCTTCGCCGGTGATGATGCGGCGCAGGAATTTCTTCTTTTGCAAATCGGAGCCGTGCTCGAGCAAGGTTGCCGCGGCGAGCAGCCGCACCCCGGACCTGGCAGCGCCGACCGCGCCCACTGCCGCGAATTCCTCTTCGACGACGCGGGCGAGGCCGATCGGCAGCCCGCGGCCGTACCATTGCTTCGGCCATTGCGGCATGCCCCAGCCCGAATCCGCGAGCTTGCCGCGCCATTCCACGAGCGCCATGTCGGGATCCCAATTCGCGGCGAGCCAGTTCCGGACTTCCGCGCGTATTTCCGCTTCGCTGATTTTTTCCATTGCTTACACACCCCAACGCTGCATCAGAAGCTCGCGATGGTAACTCGGTTGGCCGAGAAATGACTCGGAACTCTTGGCGCGCTTGAACCACAGATGCGTATCGTTGTCCCAGGTGAAGCCGATACCGCCGTGAATCTGGATCGTTTCGGCGGCGAGATGCAGATAGGTTTCCGACGCCGACGCCTTGGCGAGACAGGCCAGCGCCGGCCAGTCGGGATCATCCGCGGCGGCCGCCTGCGCGGCATAGTAGGCGGCTGACTTCGAGAGTTCCAACTCCAACAGCATGTCAGCGAGCTTGTGCTTGATCGCCTGAAACGATCCGATCGTGCGCCCGAACTGCACGCGCAACTTGGAATAAGCAACGGCCGAATCGAACAGCGCCTGCGCGCCGCCGACCATTTCGTTGGCGAGCGCGATCGCGGCCTGATCCATCGTGCGCGCGATCGCGGCGGCTCCGTCTTTCGTTGTGCCGAGGAGTTCAGCGTGCGCGCCGTGGAAATCGATTCGCGCCAGCTTGCGCGTCGGGTCCATCGAATCGAGGAGATGGCGATCGACGCCGCCCGAATTCGCCTTCAGTGAAAATAGCGCCAGCTCACCGCCCGCATCGCGCGCGGCGACGATCAGCAGATCCGCGATGTGGCCATCGACAACGAAACTCTTCGTTCCATCGATAATGTACGAATTGCTGTCCGGCTTTGCCGCTAGCGCGATCGCGTCGGGATTCCAGTTGCCGTTGGGCTCGGTGATCGCGAGCGTGGCGAGGCGATCACCACTTGCGATTGCGGGCAGCAGGCTTTTCTTCTGCGCATCGGTGCCGGCGTTCAGGATCGCATTCGCCGCGAGCACCGCAGTTGAGAAGTAGGGCGCGCAGAGTAGCGCCCGTCCCATCTCTTCCATCGCGATGCCGAGCTCGACCATCCCAAACCCCGCGCCGCCGTACTGCTCCGGAATGTGGATGCCGGGCAGGACGAGTTCAGCACCGAGCTGGCGCCACACCTCGCGATCGTAGCCTTCATCTGTCGCCATCAGACGGCGCACCGCCGTCGTCGTCGACTTGTCGGCGAGAAACCTTCTGAGCGCGGAGCGGAACTGCTCCTGCTCGTCGGTGAAGGCGAATTGGATGCGCCGCGCCGGCTCGGCTCTCGATTCGTTTGATGCGCTCATCGCAATGAAACCTGCTCCGCGACGATCGTTGAAGATGATCGTCTAATGCCACGAACAGGTCGGGTGCGGCAATGATCGCGGGCTTCGTTGCGATGCTACTGAACTTCGAGGATTTCGCGAGCCTGCCTGCTGGTCGCGACTTCGTGACCCATCGCGCGAATCATCGCCGCGGCGCGCTCGACGATTTGCGGATTACTCAGTTGGCCGTCGCGCGCGTACTGGTAGTCCTCGAGGCCGACGCGCACGTGCCCGCCAAGACTCGCGATCGCCGGCACGAGCGGCAGGTTGTCGCCGCCGAGCGTCGCCGCAAACCAGTTGCATCGCACACCTTCGATCATCGCGAGGTACGCCTCGAGACTCTTCATCGTCGGCGGCAGGCCGAAGTTCTGCTCCGGTCCGCCGAGATAGAACTTGAGTATCAGAGGTTCGGTGATAAGTCCCTGATCGAGAAACACTAAGGCCGCGCGCAGGAAACCCGGCTCGAAGATTTGCAGAGTAGGGCGGAGTCCCAATTCGCGCGACATCTCCAGGAACTGGCGGCAGGTCTCGTAGCTATTCTGATAGACAAAGCCGGCGCCGCGAATTTTTTTGCTGCGCGGAATATATGTCGCGAGATTCACCGAGCCCATATCGGCCGCGCCGAGGTCCGGCTTGGTCACGCTGTCCTTCGCGAGCTCGACGAAATGGTGGAAGCGCTCGGCCGGCGTTCCGTCGAATGGGAATGTCGGCCAGAGCAGTGGATCGCAGACTTCGCGGGTGCGCCGATAGACCTCGGCGTAATAGGGCACGTCTTGGACCCAGCGGCCGGTCTGAGGATCGCGAACGTGAAAGTGAATCAGCGCCGCGCCCGCATGGGTCGTCGCGATCGCATCGTCGGCGATCTCCAGAGGTGAATACGGGATATTCGGATTGAGCTCGCGCGCAGCGTTTCCGTTGATCGCGGACTCGATCATGATGATCCTGCCCATAAGTCACCTCTGCCAGGAGATCGCCGACGGTTTCAACCTACGCCATCAACTCGCTCGCGAATAGGACGGCATATCAAGGTCAGACGGCTCGTTGAGCTCGTCGGTCTTCATCTTTTTCAGCTCCGGCAGCACGTGTTTCGCAAAGCATTTGAGATTGCGATCCGCTTCGGCGAACGGCATGCCGGCGTAGCTGAAGTTCAGCATCACGCCGTTGGCATCGATCGTATCCTTGATGAAGGCGATTTTTTCGAGCACCTGGTCCGGCGTTCCCCACGGCATCAGGCGCGCGAAATCGGCGGCGGCGCCATCGAGACCGTTCTTCGAAATATACTTTCCGACATTGCGATAGAATTCGTAGCTCTTGTGAGTACCAAATTGCTGCGACGTCATTTCATAGTGTGCCATCGCAGTATGGTAATAGTCGGAAATATACTTCATCGCCATTTCTTCGGCGCGATCCTTGTTTTCGTCGACAAAGCAGAATCCGCCGGAGAGTGGCTTAGGTGCGGGCTTGGCGCCGTTAACTTCGCGCCAGACCTTGTGGTAAATCTCGAAATCCGCCTTAACCGCTTCCCACGGCTTTTGCGGGATAACAAGCAGTCCGACACCCAGCTTCGCCATGATCGGCATCGACTCAGGCGAAACCGCGGCGGCATACGTGCGGCCCTTGAAGGAGCGCGAGGGGAACGGACGAATATCGCGCCGCGGCTGCCTGGTGTACTTGCCACCTTCCATGTAGCCATTCTCGAGAGCATTGAGCACGAGCTCGGCGTACTCAACGAACAGATTGCGGCCTTCATTCTGATCCAGGCGGAATCCTTCGTACTCGATTCGCGCGAGGCCGCGTCCGAGACCGAGAATGAAACGGCCGTTAGAGACGTGGTCGAGAACTGAGATTTGCTCAGCGACCCGGATGGGGTCGTGCCAGGGCAGCACGACGACCATCGAGCCCAACTTCACTTTGCTCGTTTTGCCCGCCATGTAGGCGAGGAACTGCAACACATCCGGACACATCGTGTAGTCGTCGAAGTGATGCTCTACCGACCACAGCGAATCGAAACCCAGCGGCTCCGCCATTTCGCAGAGTCTCAGTTCGTTGCGATACACCTCGGCATCGGAAATAGCATTGTGCGGGTTTTGAAATGCGACTCCATAGCCTACATGCATTGTCGTACTCCCTTCGTTACGCGCCCGGCGCGCGCAGTGATGTTAGTATCGAGCGAGCAATTGCATCTCAGCTCGCGATTTGCTGATTTGGTTCTGCCGAGCGGCCCTCAACCGTAATCGGCGCAGGCTTGAGTTCCTTCAACGCCGGCAGCACTTCTTTGGCGAACAATCGCATACTCTTTTCCGCCGCGTCCATCGGCATCGCACCGTACTTGAAGATGAACATGATCTCATCGGTGCCGAATGCGTTGGCGAGTTCGGTGGCGCGCTTGATCGTCTCGTCGGGCGTGCCCCACGGATGGCTGCGGTAGAAGCCTTCCTTGAACGGGGACGCGTCCTTGCGCAGCGCATCCTGCTGCGCGCCATACGCTTCGTAACCCTTGATGCCCTTCAGATGAGTGCCAAGCAGCTCGTAGTGCCGGAGCGCCGAGTCGGCATATTCGACCATGTGGCGATGCGCACCCGTGTCGGCGTCCTTGTGATTGTCGGCGACGTACGTCCAAAGCGCGAGCTTGGTATGGCTTGGAGCATGACCGGCATTCTTGGAAAGTTGCGCATAGCGGCGCATGTTCGCCAGCGCAATATCGAGGCTGGTCGTGGGAATAGTCAGTGGACGGACGCCGTGCTTGGCGATGATCTCGACGGTCTGCTCAGTGCCACCGGCGCACCACAGGTTCGCACTGAGATCGCGATCAGGTTGGGGCCGCAGATGCAGGCCATGAATCTGGTAGAATTCGCCATCAAAGTTGCATTGACCGGTTGAGAGTAATTGCTTGAGCACTTGAAGCGATTCATCGAAACGGCCACGCGCTTCATTCTGATCGATACTCAATCCGGCATACTCGCGGCGTCCGAGTCCGCGGCCCACGCCGCAGATAATCTCGCGGCCGTCGCCGAGAAAGGCGTCGAGCATGTTGACGTCTTCGGCAACCCGCACCGGATTGTGCCACGGCAGGACGGTGACCATCGTGCCGAGGTCAACGCGCTTGGTAATGCCCGCAATATAAGTGAGGTACTGAAGCGGATTCGTGACCATCGTGTACGGCGTGAAGTGATGCTCGATGGTCCAGACCGCGTCGAAACCCGTTTCGTCGGCGATACGCGCGATGTTTATTTCCTGATGGAAAATATCGCGGTCCGAGAGGGTTGCTTTCCGAGGCACGGAATTGCCCGCTTCCTCGGCTTCGTAGCGATCCCAGTCATTGTAGTTCTGGTTGAAGATGCAGGCTCCGATACGCATTTGCGATTCTCCTATAGTCAGTGGCTATCCGACGGCCACATTGAACTCAGTCAAGTGAGCTTCGTTGCTGGCGCTGGCTTTGGCTTCGCCGAGCGTGTCGCGCACGAGAGTCTGGAGAAACTTCTCGATGCGCGAGGCGGGCAGGTTGGCCATTTTCATCTGGACGATCACGTAGCCGGTCGCGGTGATCATGCGCGCGTCGTCTTCGGCATCGGGATCGCGATCGCTATTGGTTTCCATCCGCCAGCGCCGGATCGTGCGCGCGATCATGGCAACGATCTTTTCCTGGAACTGCACGTATAGCGGCCAAGTCTCATCGCGCAGCGCCGTGCTCCATTCGAGCATCACGCGGGTGTAGTCGGGATGTGTCTCGACGGTGGCCGCAAAGGCGCGCGAATTCTCCAGGATGATTTCCGGCGCGGGGCGATGCTGATCGTGAATCTGCTCGACCATCGCGGTGAAGAAGCGCGCGACTTCCTCGAGCACAGCGCCGACGAGGGCCTTACGCGTTGGGAAATAAAAGAACACCGCAGGCACGGAGACTTTCGCCTCGCGCGCGATCTCGGCATGACGTGCGCCGCCGATTCCACGGCGGGCGAACACCCGAATTGCGCTACGCAGCAAAAGCGCGCGCCGCTCAGACTTGTCGAGAGCGGGAGCGCGCCGGCGGCGCTTGGCAGGTCGACGAGCAGCCATCGAATCGATTGCTATCAATGATTGATAAGTTTGTCAATTAACATTGATAGTTCTATCAATCAGTCACCGGAGACGAATTTTCAAACCGCGCTGCCAATTGCGGCGGGACGTCGCGAGGTTTGACGACGAGGGGCGTTGCGTGGCTGATTACCTCAGACGGTCTGAGTGCGGCCGCGGCGTTGCCACGCGCGCGGCGATCGAACGCACAGGAGGCGCACGCCATGGTGAACGACTTCGATCTTACCAATCTCGACTTCTTCGTTTCCGGAGACCCGCACGCACTCTGGAAGGAACTTCGTGTCACCGATCCGGTGCATTGGACCGAGCGCCGCAACCGTAGAGGCTTCTGGTCGATAACCAAACATGGCGACGCGCAGCGCGTTTATCGCGATCCCCTCACGTTCAGCTCGGAGGGCGGAATCGTCCTCAGCTTCGTCGAGACGCCCGATCCCAATCAGCCGCGGATGGAATTTGGTTTCGGGCAGATGATGATCACGACCGATCCGCCGCGCCACGGCCGGATGCGTCAGATGCTGAATCGGCGCTTCACGCCGAAAGCGCTGGCGCCGCACGAGCCTCACGTCCGCGCGATTACGACTGAGATCATCGATGCGGTCGCCGAGCGCGGAAATTGCGACCTGGTCGTCGATGTGGCTGCGCGGCTGCCGACCGCGGTCATCTGCGAGATGCTAGCGGTGCCGCGCGAGGACTGGGGTCTAATGTTCGAGCTCGGCAACATGACTCTCGGCAGCGACGATCCCGAGTACCAGGTCGATGGATCGGCGCAGAAAACGGGAGCCCAGGCGCAACGCGATACCTTCAACTACTTCATGAAACTCGTCGGTGAGCGCCGCAAGAATCCCGGCGACGATCTCGTGAGCGCGCTGGTCCATGGCGAGATCGAAGGCGATCGCCTTACCGACGTTGAGGTGCTCTTCAACTGTTTTCTGCTGATTCTCGGTGGGCAGGAGACAACCAGAAATGCGCTCACCGGCGGGATGGAGGCGTTGATGCAACGCCCCGACGATCGCGAGCGGCTGGCGCGCGACGCCTCGCTGCTGCCCAGGGCGATCGAGGAAATCCTCCGCTGGACTTCGCCGATCACACACATCATGCGCACCGCGACCCGCGACGTCGAGATCCGGGATAAAACGATTCGCAAAGGCGATCGGGTCGTGCTGTGGAATCCCTCGGGCAATCGCGATGAAGAAGTTTTTGAGGATCCTTACCGGTTCGACATGACGCGCCAGCCCAACGATCACCTCGCGTTCGGTTACGGCGAACATTTTTGCATCGGCGCGAATCTCGCGCGGCTCGAGATGCGTGTGATGCTCAGTGAATTGCTGCGGCGCATGCCCGACATGGCGCCCGCCGGACCCGTGGAGAAGCTGCGCTCGAACCAGCTCGCCGGGATAAAGCATCTGCCGGTTACGTTCACACCCGCGAAAGCCGCGGCCTGAAAGAGGAATCATCATGAAGCTGGACGGAAAGGTTGCGATCATCACGGGGGCGGGATCGGGAATGGGCCGCGCGACTGCGCGGTTGTTCGCGCGCGAAGGCGCGAAGATTGCCGCGGTCGATCTGAACGAGAAAGGCGCAGCCGACACGGTCGCGGATATCGAAAAGATCGGCGGCCAGGCCATCGCGATTCGCGCCGACGTATCGGTCGAGAAAGATGCGGCGCAGATGGTCGAGGCGACGATGAAACGCTTCGGTCCTCCCAACGTGGTTTTCAACAATGCCGGAATCGAAGGCGAGTCCGCTTACGTCGGCAAGATGACGGCCGAGCAGTTCGATCGTGTGATCGCGATCAACTTGCGCGGAGTGTTCCTCGGCATGAAGTACGCGTTGCCGCCGATGGTCGAAGCGGGGCAGGGCGGCTCGATTATCAACCAGGCGTCGATCGCGGGACTCGTCGCGGTGCGCGGCGGAGCGGCTTACTGCGCGGCGAAGGCCGGAGTGATCGCGATGACGCGCGTCGCGGCGCTCGAATACGCCCGCTACAACATCCGCGTGAATTGCATCTGCCCGGGCGGAATCGAAACTGAGATGGCCAAGCGCATCCGGCGCGGCGCGGAGCCCGATCCCAAGGCCGTCAGCCGCATCTCGGTGCTGGGCCGAATGGGCGAGCCCGAGGAGATCGCCAACATGGCGCTGTTCCTCGCAAGTAATGACTCGTCATTCGCGACCGGCGCGCCGTTCGTAGTCGACGGCGGCTGGACGATCAGCTAGCGCGCTTGGCTGAGGCGCCGATTGTTGCGCGTACGAGGGTACGCATGAAGTGGTCGAGTTTTTCGGGCGGAACTCGCGTGAATTTCATCTGCGCGAGCATGTGCGCCGAGCCGACCACGAGCCGTGCGTCGTCCTCGGCTTCTTCATCGTCAACGATGTTTTGGTGTTCGCGGCGCCATCGGCGAATCGTATCGGCGATTATCGACACGATGTTTTCCTGGAATTTCAGGTAGTGCGGCCAAACTTCCTCTCGCACCGCGGTGCTCCAGTCGAGCCATACGCGCGCGTGGTCGGGATGCGTATCGACGGAATCGGTGAAGGCCTTCGCGTGAGCGAGCACGATCTGCGGCGCCGAGCCCTCACGCGAATGAATCGTCACGGTCATATCGGTTAGGAAGCGATCGACCTCGTCGAGCACGGCGGTCACCAGCGCCTCGCGGGTCGGAAAATAGAAGAACACCGCCGGTATCGAGACGTGCGCCTCGCGCGCGATCTCCGCATGATGTGCGCCGCCGATGCCGCGCCGCGCGAACACGCGCATCGCGCATTGCAGGAGCAGGGGCCGGCGCTCCGCGGGATCGAGGCGGCGGGCGCGCGCGCGTTTTGTGGGGGAAGCTTTGCTCACGAAATATACCTTATCGAGATATTGACAGTACTATCAATATCTCCTAGATTAACCGCATCGAAGCTCCGAGGAGGTTTCGCATGTCCATCGCATCACGTGTCGAGTCCCTGCGCCCGTTGCCATTCGCTGGTTCCAAGGAAGAAGAAGTGGCGCGTTACGAGGCCGAGTTCAAGCAACACTCCACCAAGTGGGCCGAAGTCCTGCAGCGCAACGCGGAGCGGATGAAGCGCGGATCGTACTCGCTGCACTGGATGGACACCGACAAGGCCTCATGGGGCCGCCGCGCCAAGCCGTCCTCGCGAGGCCTCACCTACACCGACATCAACAACGTTCCGGGTTATGGCCTGGTGCCGCAGAAGGCGACGTGGCTCAACTTCGCGCCGCGCGGCGCGGTGCGTGACGAATACCTCGCCGACATGCCGACCGTCGACGACTACACGCTGGTCGATCGCGATGAATCGTGGGCCGACAACGTCATCACGCTTTACGAAGAGGCCAAAGCGCGCCAGTGGAATGCGACGCGCGACATCCCGTGGAGCGAACTTGAGCGACTGCCCGACGATCTCGAGAAGGCAACCTGTCAGCTCTGCACTTTTCTGACCGAGGTTGAATTTGCGGCCGGCGATTTTCCGGCCAAATGGATCTATCGAATCCCGCAGGAATTCCTCGAGGTGAAGAGCTTCATTACCACCCAGATGATGGACGAGGCGCGGCATCAGGAGGTCTTCCGCAAGCGCGCGATCGCGGGCGGCGGCCTGCTGCACGCGGCGCCCGGCTTCGAGTGGGCGCTGAAAGCGATCATAGATTCACCCACGCATACGATGGGCACCTTCCTGCTCAACCTGCTTGGCGAAGGCCTCGTGCTCTCGATCTTCCGCTCGGGCGAGATGATCGCGAAGACCCATGTTGACAAGGAGATATTCCGCCGCTGTCTGCAGGACGAGGCGCGGCACGTTTCCTACGGTGTGCTGGAGCTCAAGAACTACCTCGACCACGCACCCGATCGCGAAAAAGCGCTCGAAGAAATGCATCGCTTCGCCGACGTCGGCGAGCAGGTCATTCTCACCGCATTCACCGAGGCCTCGCTGGTTGAGCCGGTCGCGGTGCTGCTTGGCGGCGGCCTCGACAAGATCGATCAGGGAATGGAAGGGCAGGGCCAGCTCTGGAAGATGTCGGTCGAGGAGTACCTGCAGCGATGCGATCGCGCGGGCTTCAACCGCCGCGAGCGATGCACGATTCCCGCGGAATCGGTTTGGGGAGCTAACTGATGGAAGCGCAAACTGTCAGTGAACAAACGCGGCGCGCGATCGCATTTCCGTCGCGCGAATGGTTCGAGCAGCTCGCGCAGTTGATGAAGGCGAGCCGCGCCATTCACGAGCATCTGGGCTACATCGACTGCGTCGCGCAGTTCACCGTGCTCGACGGCGGCGTTGGAGCAAAGCCGTGGAGCGTGCAGGTCACGTTCGACGAGTTCGAAGTCACCGATATTCGCGAATCCGGACCTGCCGACGCGAGTCGCGCGGACTTCACGCTCGAAGCCTCGCTCGCGACGTGGCGCGAGATGATCGAGGTGATCGCGCGCGGCCATGGGCGGCCAGACCTGACGCACACGCTGAATTATCTGAGCCACTTCGGCACGCCCATCCGGGTATGGTCCGAGGATCCGCTGCGCAAGGACATGTTCTTCCGTTACAACCAGAGCCTGCAGGAGTTCGTGAACGCATCGGCGGCGTTCACCACGATTTTCGGCGGCTGACGATGGCGCACAAACCGGGCCATTTCTATATCGACGAGACCTGCATCGGCTGCGGGGCATGCGATCACGCGTGCCCCGGCAAGGTCGATGCGATCTATCGCGTTGAAGACGACTTCCTCGGCCGCTTCGCGATCGTGCTCGAAGAATGTATCGATTGCGGTTTCTGCGTGCCGCTGTGCCCCGTCGATTGCATCCACGATGCCCGCAAAGAGGGCATCGTCGAGGGCAGCGGCGGCTACACCCGCATCAAAGAACTTCAGGCGTGGGCAAGAGCCCGCGCCTGATCGCTTAGCGCGACCGAAGCGCTGGCGCGTGCCGTTCACGCGCGCTTAGATGACGGCATGTCAGAGTTCGCCGCATGGCAGAACTACTTCGTCGTGATCGGCTCGGCCGCGGGCGCGCTCATCGGATTGCAGTTCGTGGTGATGACGCTGATCGCGGCGCGCCCGTCGCTGCGCGTCGCGGAGGCAGGCGCCGCGTTTGCGACGCCGACTGTAGTTCACTTCACGAGCGCGCTCGTCTTGTCGGCGCTGTCGCTGGCGCCGTGGCATTCGATTTCCAGGGTATCGATCGTCTGGGACCTGATCGGAATCGGCGGCGTGGTTTATTCGCTAATCGTGGCGCGCCGTGTACGGACGCAGGGCGCGTATCACCCCGAGTTCGAGGACTGGCTATTTCATGTGCTGCTGCCGCTCGTGGCGTACGCGATCCTCGTTCTCTCCGCAGCTGGCGCATCGTTGCACACGCGTCACGCGCTTTTCGGCGTGGCAGCCGCGGCGCTCCTGCTGCTTTTCGTCGGAATCCACAACACCTGGGATAGCGTCACCTACCACGTCTTCACTCAAGCACGAAAAAACGCTGGCGACTGAGGATAAAAAAACGTCGAGGGTCTTTTCCAACTGAGTGGATCACGCCAGCGGCCGGATGTATTTGCCGACGTAGCTCAGATAATCGCGCTTACCGATATCGACGCCGTGGTGCCGCAGGATGTCGTAGGCAGTGACGACGTGGAAATAGAAATGTGGCATTGACCAGTCGCGCAGGAATTCGAGGCCCGTCATCTCGATTGCCATGTTGTCGGGAATCGGAATCTTTATTGCGCGATCCTCAGTGCCTTGGAACGCGGCGGGAGGAGCACTTTGCAGGAACTGAACGGTTTTCGCGATGCGCGCCTTGAGCTGATCGATGGTCTGTTCGCTGTCATCAAAGGTCGGACCCGTAAGTTCGGTGAGACGCGCCGTCGCGTCGCGGGCGTGATCACAGGCGAGCTGAACCTGTTTGATTAGCGGATACATGTCCGGTGCGAGGCGTGAATTCGGCAGCGTCGAGTCGTCGAGGTTCTTGGCCCGAGCGAGCTGCGCGCCCTTGTCGAGAATCTGTGAGAGCGATTGCAGCATCGGCACGAACGTTTCAATTGCGATCGCATTCATCGAGATGCTCATGATGACTCCTTAAGAATCGGCGGCGATGTTGAGCGTTGATGGAGCGGCACTCCGAGCCTGGCCGAGCTTGGCCGTCCAAGCGTGAAGATACATACCGAGCGCCATCGCGACGACGAAGATCAGAACAGGCAGGGCTCCGGACGCGATCGAGACCAGGGCGGGGCCGGGGCAGAAGCCGCCGAGACCCCATCCGGCGCCGAAGATCGCGGCGCCGCCGATGAGGCGCAGGTCGAGATCGCTGCGCGATGGAATGCTGAAGTTCTCGATGAAAAGCGGCGCGGGCATCCGGCGGCTCATCCGATAAGCAACGAAATAAACCGAGAACGCTCCGATCATCACGAAGGCGAGGCTCGGATCCCAGTTACCGAAGAAATCAAGAAATCCGATGATCTTGATTGGCCGCGTCATCCCGGAGATTCCGAGGCCCAGCGCGAATACGATTCCCGACAGGAACGAAGTGACCTTCAGCTTCATTGCGCGACCTTGGCGATATAGCTGGCGATGCCGACGACGAGTGCGCCGCACGCGATGAAGGTCGCGGTCGCGACGAGCGAGCGCCTTGAAAGCCGGCTCACGCCGCATACTGCGTGACCGCTTGTACATCCGTTGGCGAGGCGTGCACCGAATCCGACCATCACGCCTGCGCTCGCGAGCACTGCGGGTGAACGCACGACCCCAAAACTAAATGCGCCGGGCATAACAATTCGCAGTAGAAGTCCACCCGCGACCAGACCGCCGATAAACCACGCCTTCCATGCAGTGTCGCCCCTGGTGGGGCGCAGGACACCGTAGAGCATCCCGCTGATACCCGCGATGCGCCCCTCGAAGAGGAGCATCGCGGCCGCGCCGAGTCCGATCAAGACCCCACCGATCAAGGATGAGTACGGAGTAAAGTTCTGCACGCTATCGCTCGATGGGCAGGCCTGCGTCGTTCCACTCGAGCATCCCGCCTCTCAGGTTGCTCACGTGTTCGAAGCCGAGTCCGTTCAGAATCGCCGCTCCGGTCGCGCTGCGCACGCCAGATCGGCAAACGATAACGATTTCATCGCTCTTGTTGTGTTCGAGATCGGCGGCGTGGGTTGGCAGCGTCTTGAGCGGAATCAGGCGGCTGCCGGGAAGATGGCCGAGCTCGCCGACGTATTCGTCGAGTTCGCGCACGTCAATGATCAGCGGCGGGCGTCCCGACGCGATCCGATCGCGCAAGTCGGTGACGCTCAGTTGATGAACGTTGCCTAGCTGTGCCAGGTCGGGGAACTTAACCGAATCGTCTTCGATCGCGGACTGATTGGACTGCAGCGATTCCTGGATCTTGTCGGGAAGCGGCAGGCCGAGATTGTTCATGAGTTTGATGTACTCGGCGCGAGAGCGGCCGGCGACGCGCGGATTCGAGGCCTTCTCCTTGCCAATCGTCGAGCTCTGGTTGCCGCGGTAGTCGTGAGCCGGAAATACGACGGTGTCCTCGGGCAACGTGAACATCAGATTGGTAATCGCGTCGTACTGTTTTCCCGCATCGCCGCCGGCGAAATCGGCCCGCCCGGTGCCGCCGATCAACAAGGTGTCACCGGTGAACAGGCATCCCTCGACATAGACGCTGATGCCGTCAGGCGTGTGGCCCGGGGTGAATAGAATTTTGAGCCGCAGGTCGCCGACCTCGAGGATATCGCCCTGCGTGACGTGAACATCGACGTGCGGCGCGGGCGCGTAGCGTTCCATCACGATCCTGGCTCCGGTCAGCGCGGCGAGGTCCCAGGTGCCGCTGCGATGGTCGGCGTGGGTGTGGGTGTCGATGGCATAGTCGAGGCGGAAGCCGTGGTAGGCGGCGACCGCGATATAGCGCGCGGTATTTTCGCGCAGCGGGTCGATCACGGCCGCGTGGCGCGTCCGCTCGCAAGCGACCAGGTAGGTTTTGCACTTTCCACGATTGAGTTCACGACAGAACATTGATGGCCCCCTCCCTCGCGCCGGGCGCGCCGGCGTTTGACTGATTGCATATGATTCTATATAACTAAATACGCATGAAGACAAGAGTCAAGATCGTAAACCCACGGCGCGCCATGACTCCGGAAGCGCTCGAGCTCGTTGCGGCGCGCTTTCGTGCGATGAGCGAGCCGCTGCGGCTCAGAATCCTGCAGGAGCTGGAGCTGGGCGAGCTCAGCGTGTCTGCACTCGCCACCAGGATCGGCTCCACGCAGCCCAATGTCAGCAAGCATCTCAAGGTGTTGCAGGATGCGGGCCTGCTCCGCCGCCGGGCGCAGGGTAACAGCGCCTACTTCTCGATTGCCGATCCGATGGTGTTCGAACTGTGCGAGATGATCTGCTCGCGCTTACGCGAGCGGCTCGAAGCGCAGGTCGGCGCCCTCGCGGGGAGGTTGCGGGTATGAGCACGGCTGTGCCGACGGTCGAAAACAGCGCCTCGGCGCTGCCCGGGGGAGCAACGATCTCTCCTCTCCGAGTGGAGCTGAGCGCTGCAAATTCCGCGAACCTCGCAGCGCGCATTTTATTTCCGCTGCTCGCGGTGGCGACGCTTCTGCCCTTCGTTTCGCCAGGCATTGCGCTGATGGTCGGGATCGCATTCGCGCTTACTTTGGGCAATCCCTATCCGCTGACCGCGGCGCGAACGATTACGCCGCTGCTGCAGATCTCGGTGATCGGGCTCGGCACGGGAATGAACTTGGTTGAGGTCGGGCGGGCAGGAGTGCACGGATTCTTCTACACGGTGATCGGAATCTCGCTTACGATCACAATCGGTCTTTTGATGGGCCGACTGCTCCGCACCGGACGCGATACATCGCTGCTGGTGACGGTGGGCACCGCGATTTGTGGCGGCAGCGCGATCGCAGCGGTCGCGCCCGCGATCCGCGCGAAGAGTCACGAGGTTTCAGTGGCATTGGCGACGGTGTTTTTCCTCAACGCTGTCGCGCTGCTGATCTTCCCCGCGATCGGCCATCACTTCGCCATGAGCCAGGAGCAATTTGGCGTATGGAGCGCGCTCGCGATTCATGACACCAGCTCGGTGGTAGGCGCTGCGATGCAGTATGGTGCGCGCGCGCTCGAAATTGCGACGACGATCAAGCTGACCCGCGCGCTTTGGATCGTCCCGGTCACTCTGGTCATCGGCGTGATCTGGAATCGTGGTAGCGAGGAAGCCAGTGGAGGAAAGGCTAAGCGTCCGTGGTTCATCCTGGGATTTCTTGCGGCTGCCGCGCTGGTCACCTGGCTACCCTCGCTCAAACCGGCGGGCCACGTGATCTTCCTGGGCGCGCAGCGCTCATTGGTGATCACCTTGTTTCTCATCGGCTCGGGATTGAGCCGGAGCGCGCTGCAGGTCGTGGGACGGCGGCCGCTGATGCAGGGCTTTTTCCTCTGGGTGATCATGGGAAGTGCCACCCTTGGCGCCATCCTGCTCGGTTGGATTCGATAACCCGCCGGTCGGCCAGCCCTTTCTAAAGAATTCCAATTCGTGCAACCGCGAGCTACGATCTCTCGCGGTAAACTTCGGGCTAATCGCAACAGGGCGAACCGAGTTAGTGAAGTGCGCGCACAATGCCGTATGAGGAATATTTCAGGGTCGCTACCGAGAGCCTGATCATCGTCGATCGGAGCGGTCAGATCGTTGAAGCCAATCGCAAGACCGAAGAACTCTTCGGTTATTCGAGCAAAGAACTAGTCGGCCGGCCGGTTGAGATCCTGCTTCCCGACAAGCTGCACACTGCCCATCGTAAGCACGTCGAGGGCTTTTTTGCCGCGCCGCGCACGCGCGCGATGGGACTTGGGCTGAGCCTCGTCGGGCGGCGCAGGGACGGCTCCGAGTTTCCGGTGGAAGTCAGCCTCGCCTTTGCGCGCAACACCGCACGCGGCGATCTTGTGGTGGCCTCCGTGACTGACATCACGCAGCGCCTTGCGCTGGAGAATGAAGCGCGACGCGCGGAGACGATCACTTCGCTGGGCGCGATCGCGGCTGGTATCGCGCACGATCTAAACAATCCACTGCAAGTCATTCGCTCGCGCGCCGAGCTGCTGCTCGAGTCGGACACGGCCTCCCCGGACGAGATCAAGGAAGACATCGCCGCGATTCACCGCCAGGCGCAGCGCGCCGCCCGCATCGTCGAGGAGTTCCTCGAGCTGTCGCGCCAGCGCGTCAAGGCTATCGGTCCAGTTGATCTCAATCGGCTCGTGGACCGCGCTTTGATCCTGATCGGCGATCAGATGCGCAAGGTCGGCATCCAGATCGAAACCGAGCTCGACGAGGAACTTCCCGCCACCGTCGGCGATGCGACCGCGCTCGAGCGCGTGCTGATCAACCTGCTGACCAACGCTCGCGATGCGATGCCGCAGGGCGGGAGCGTAACGATCAGCAGTGGACAGCTGAGCGATCGCGAAGGATGGCTTCATCTTTCGGTCGCGGACACGGGACCCGGGATCGAGGCGGAGAAGCTCCTCAAGATATTCGACCTGCTCTACACGACGAAGACCGGCGGGACTGGGCTCGGTCTCTGGCTCAGCCGGCGGATCGTACAGGAGCATAACGGCAGGCTCGAAGTGGTCTCGGAAGTTGGCACCGGCTCGACCTTTACAATGAGGCTGCCCGCGGCGGCATCATGAAAGATTTGCGATGGCGTCAGAGCGAATCCTGATTCTCGACGACGAACCCGATATCGCGAAGAGCTGGGTGCGTATCCTCGAGTCGGCGGGCTACGAGTGTATCGCCACGACCGAGCCTGCCGAGGCGTTGCGCATCCTCGAGAGCGAGCATCCCGATCTGCTGCTCACCGATCTGCGGATGCCGGCGATGGATGGGATCGAGATGCTGCGGCGCGCGCGGGAGATCGATCCGCAGATGCCGGTGATCATGCTGACCGGCTTCGCCTCGGTCGAAAGCGCAGTCTCGGCGGTGAAGGCCGGCGCTTTCGATTTCCTGTCCAAATCGTTTTCCAACGAGCAACTGAAGATCACGGTTGAGCGGGCGCTCAACCGGCGGCGCCTCGAGATGGAAAACCTCCATCTCCGCGAGCAGCTCCGCGGCACCCTTGGATTGGAAAATATCGTCGGCCAGAGCCTCGCGCTCAAGCAGGTCCTCGAGCTGGTGCGCAAGGCCGCTCGCTCCGAAGCGAATATCCTGGTCCTCGGAGAATCCGGAACCGGCAAGGAGCTGATCGCGCGCGCGATCCACGCCAACAGCCCACGCGCCACACAGCCCTTCGTCCCCGTCGACTGCGCTTCGCTGCCGGAGAATCTCCTCGAATCCGAGCTCTTCGGTCATGAGAAAGGCGCTTTCACCGGCGCGGCCGCCGCGAAGCGGGGGCTCATGGAAACCGCGCATCGTGGGACGCTCTTTCTCGATGAGCTCGGCGAACTGCCGATCGGACTCCAGGTGAAGCTGTTGCGGGCGCTCCAGGAGCGGCAGATCCGTCACGTTGGCGGGACGCGCCAGCTCGACGTCGATGTGCGGATCGTATGCGCGACCAATCGCGATCTTCGCGCACAGATCGCAGAAGGGAAGTTCCGCGAGGATTTGTACTATCGCGTCAATGTCATCGACATCGCGCTGCCGCCGCTGCGCGAGCGCCTGGGCGATATCGAGGTGCTGGCCAGGCATTTCATGCGCAAGTTCGCGTCTGAGCGAATGAAAGGCTTCGATCCGGACGCCCTCATGGCGCTCGAATCGTATGCGTGGCCGGGCAACGTACGCGAGCTGCAGAACGTGATCGAGCGTGCGTGCGCGCTGGCCGAGGGCGAGACCATCACGCTGGCCGAATTGCCGGTTCACGTGCGCACGCGCGTTCCTCAGGCTGAACGGCCGGCCGTGGCGGAGACCACGGGCAAGCTCACTTTGAAGGAAGCGAAGGAGCGCTGGATCGATCAGCTCGAAGCGGCATACGTCGCCGACGTTCTCAAGGACGAGGGCGGCAACGTTTCACGTGCGGCGCGCAAGGCGGGCGTCGATCGCAAAACGCTTCACCGCCTGCTCAACAAGTACAATATCCGCTAGCGGCGGGTTCCGTGTCCGTCGACGTTGCCTGCGGGCGGCAGCTTGGCGACAGGCTCGGCATGCGGACCGAGAATCCGCTCCAACTCATCGGCGCTGACCGTCTCTTCGCGGAGCAACGTCTCGACCATCTTGTCGAGGCGGCTTCTCGATTCCGACAGAGTGCGCCGAACCTTTTCATGCGCCTCGTCGAGCAGGCGGCGCACTTCCTGATCGATCCGCGCGGCGGTCGCTTCGCTATAGTCGCGTCCCTGCGAAATCTCGTAGCCCAGGAACGGCTGCTGCTCGTCGCTCTTGAAGGCGGCGAGACCGAGCTCGCTCATACCCCAGCGCGTGACCATCCGCCGCACGAGGCGGGTGGCTTCGACGAGATCGTTCTCCGCTCCGGTGGTGACTTCGCTGAAGACGATCTCTTCCGCGGTACGCCCGCCGAGCAATACCGCAATCCGCGCCTTCAGATAGGTCAGGGTAAAGTTATGGCGATCCTCGCCCGGCACCTGCTCGGTCATGCCCAGCGCCTGGCCGTGAGGAACGATAGTCACCTTGTGAACCGGGTCGGCATCGGGAGTGAGCCACGCGATCAAGGCGTGACCGCATTCGTGATAGGCGATGACGCGGCGTTCTTCCGGGCTCATCAGCATCCGATGCGCTGCCCCCATCCGGACCTTGTCCTGACTCTCTTCGAAGTCGGCCATCGTGACGGTCGGACGATTATTGCGCGCCGCAGTCAGTGCCGCCTCGTTACACAGATTCGCGAGATCGGCGCCGCTCATGCCCACCGAGCTGCGCGCCAGTGACTCAAAGTCAACATCGTCTGCAAGACGAAGCTTCTGGGTATGAATGTGAAGGATACCATCGCGACCCTGGCGATCCGGCAGACCGATCACAACCTGGCGATCGAAGCGGCCGGGCCGCAGCAACGCCGGGTCAAGCACGTCGGGCCGATTCGTGGCGGCAAGGATGATGACTTCGGCGCGCGCGTCGAAGCCGTCGAGCTCGCCGAGCAACTGGTTGAGCGTTTGTTCGCGTTCATCGTTGACCGTGCCGACCCCCGCGCCGCGGCGGCGTCCGACCGCATCGAGCTCGTCGATGAAAACGATTGCGGGTGCGGCTTCCTTGGCTTGGCGAAACAGATCGCGCACGCGACTCGCGCCGACGCCGACAAACATTTCGACGAATTCCGAGGCGTTGATGCTGAGAAATGGCACGCCGGCCTCGCCGGCGACCGCTCGCGCCATGAGAGTTTTGCCCGTGCCGGGCGGACCTACGAGCAGCACGCCGCGGGGAATTCGCGCGCCGATGTCGTGATACTTCTGCGGATGCCTGAGAAAATCGACCTCTTCCTGGAGTTCCGCCTTGGCTTCATCCGCGCCCGCTACGTCGTTGAAAGTGATCGCCGACTGCTCGCCGCCTGTGTAGCGCTTCGCCCGCATCCTGCCGAAGCCGAACATGCCCGACTGACTGCGCGCAGCCCGGCTCGACATCCACCACAGCACGCCGAAGATGAGAATGATCGGTCCCCAGGTAATCAACGCTTCGACGAACCACGGCAGCGACGATGACGAGACATCGACGACGACATGATGAGCGACCAGCATCGGCATCAGGCCGGGATCGCCAATCGGAACGGGATACGTGGTCGTAAATTGGAAATAGAGCGCCGGTGATTCTTCAGCCGAGGGTTGAGGCGCGGGCGAGGGGGACGCTTTAGGGGCCGGCGCCTGCGCGGCCGTCTTGGGTGGAGGCCAGGTTACCTGCTTGATAAACGCGCCCTCGATCTTGTCGCCCGCGACGTGCACGCGAGAGATATTGTCGGCGCTCACCTGCGCGAGAAACGCAGAATAGGGGATACGAGCCTTGTCCTGCTTGCCGGGAAGAATGCCGGACAGGTACCAAAAGACGAGCGCCGTCGAGACCAGCCACCAGACCATGATGGTCCAAGGCGGTCGCGGCGGTTGCTTCTTCGGTTGTTCCGCTTCCTGCTGCGCCATCGACAATCCGATCTATCGAACCGGACTGAGCAGCGATTTTATCATCGAAACGAGATCGAAGTTAGAAAACGGTTTGCGTAAATATCTCGACGCGCCGTCGCGATTGGCTTGCTGCGATACAGCTTCGCTGTGGTGCGTCGTCATCAGAATGACGGGCGTCGCAGGCGAGGTGTCGCGGACATGGCGCGCGATTTCGAATCCGTCGCCGACGCCAAGGTTGATGTCGGAAAGCACCAGGGCGGGACGCGCCGAATCGAACGCCGCGATTCCGGCGGGTCCGTTATGAGCGAGAATGCAATTGAAACCTGCCCGCTTCAAAACTCGAGCACAGGAATCCGCGACTTCAACTTCATCATCTACAATCAGAATTTTATCCGACACAATCACACCAATACTTAAACTCAAGATAGCCGTAGCCGACCTGAAGTAATCACGATTCGTGCCAATAGCTTTACCGTTCGCGATGCTTTCCAGCCGATCCGAATCGCGCCGATCTCTCTTGTTTTTCAAGCGATAGTTGCCCAGCAGAATCAATTCTGGAATGAGAGTGCCGCCGGGGGTCGTCAGATTGCTTGGGGAGCCCGCGACCCACGTGGGACATCCATGCCCCAACAAGTCCACGCGAAGCTAAGGAAAATAATAGCAAAACCCGATGGCACGGTCCCTGCGTAACGCGATTTATCGGATTTTTCAAATGCGCTCGTCGGATAAACAAGACCAGTTAGAAATGTCGCCGAACGCCGTGCCGTCTTCCGACAGCGCGACGACCGAAATAGGGGATGTCACCATGAACGTAGCTTTCATTGAAACTGCCGAGTCAGTTCGATTCACCGAAATGCCTCCTTTAGGGTTCGGCGGCCACGGCGGTGGTAGCGCTCAATGGATAGAGCCCGCCCCTGCGGCCCCTTCAGCTTGTTCAGAGCAACCCGCGCTCCATTGTCATCTCGTCTCGGGCAAGGATGTCGAAGACGTGCGCTGCTTGAGCGAGATCATCCTCGATAACCGCGAGAATGTAACGAACCATTGGTATCAACAATACCTGCTCCACTTTGGCGACAACCGCACACTCTCAGAGAGCGAGTTCAAACGTATTTTCGGCGATGCGCTTGAAAGCGATCAGTCTGCCCTTGTCGCGGGCGCCATGATTGAGCATGCGGCCGCACTGGGCCGCCTCGGCGTTGTGCTCGCCGAGCATCGCGTTCCTCTTGAGGAAGTAATCGCCACGATTCATTTGCTGAAGACCGCCACGGTCGATCTGCTTCCCAAGGATCCGCGCCTGATAGCTATCTTCGACAAGCTCAACAACGTTCGGATCATCCTCCTCGTCTCGACGTACTTTCGCTCGCAGTCCGCGATCGCCGGCGAGAAAATGTCGGCATTTGCGCGCGAAGCCGCCCATCTTCCTGCCGCAGAGCGCACCCGCTTCCACGGTATCGTCGGCGCAAGCGCAGGCATGCGCAAGCTTTACCAGCGAATCGAGGCGGCGGCCGCGACGCGCGGTAATCTGTTGATCGTCGGCGAAAGCGGCACCGGCAAGGAGCTCGTCGCTCGCGCGATTCATGCTGCAGGCCCGCGCGCCGATCGCCCATTCGTCGCGCTTAATTGCGCCGCGCTGCCGAAGGAATTGATCGAGAGCGAGCTGTTCGGCTACAAGCGCGGCGCGTTCAGCGGCGCGGCGACGGAGTATATGGGGTTGTTCCGCGCGGCAGAGGGAGGCACGCTTTTTCTCGACGAGATCACCGAGATGAGCCCGGAGACGCAGAGCAAGCTGCTGCGCGCAATCCAGGAGCGGGCGATCCGAGCGGTCGGATCGACCCGCGAACTTCCGATCGATGTGCGGATCATTGCGTCCACAAATCGCGACCCTCGCGAAGCCGTGAGCCACGGCCATCTGCGGCAAGATCTGTACTACCGGCTGCAGGCGGTTACGATGACGGCGCCGGCGTTGCGCGAGCGCCGCGAGGACATCCCGCTTCTCGTCGAGCACTTTATCGCAATGTTCAATCGCAGCCTGGGCCGCACCATCGCCGGGATCGAGAAGGGAGCGCTTGATGCACTCCGCGAGCATTCCTGGCCCGGCAACGTGCGCGAACTGTCTAATGCGATCGAAGGCGCATTCACTTTTGGAACCGGCGATCTGATCACGCTCGAGGACCTGCCGTCGGTGATTCGCGACTCGAGAGTTGAGGTGGGAGCGATCCTTCCGCAGCGCGCAGAGGCCGGCGATGGTGGGGTCTCGACGCTGGCCGATAGCGAGCGCGAAATGATCGCGATCGCGCTCAAGAACGCTGCTGGCAACAAGGCGCTCGCCGCCAAGCGGCTGCAGATTTCCCGCAAGAAGCTCTATGCAAAGATCGCCAAGTACGGCATCGTATTGAACTAGGAACAACAAAGGGGCCGCATCGAATGCCGATGCGGCCCCTTTTCAAATCCCCCCCAGCCCTCGTCCTCGTCAATGTCTCGTGACGGTGCCGAGATCGGCGGGCAAGCCCACAACCGGCACGGGATTACCATCTTCCGTAATGTCGAGCGCCACGATCTGCTGCGCCGACGTGGTCGTCACGGGCGGCGGCCCGCCCGATGAGCCGCCGCATCCGGCGAACGCCGCAGCCATCGCGACGATCGCAAACGCCGCGATCGCGACTCTCCCCCTCTGCCGCTTGCGCATCGGCGCAATTACAAGGCCGAGCATGCCGAGTGCGAATATCAGACCGGCGTGCTCACCGAATCCACGCGATCCGCCGGCGACTACACCCGCCAGCTTGATGCGGCCGCGATCGAAATCGAGACGCGCGCTCGCACCGCCGGATAGCACTCCGCTCAGCGTGAAAGTGACTACTTGTGAACCGCCTGACGGTATGCTGATCGCGGGTGAGAATGTGAACACCGTCGTATCGACGATATTCGGCGCATTCACAGTGGAGCTTCCTGCCGGTGCGCCGTTGAGCGAGGCCGTCAGCACCAGAGAGCTGAACACATTGGGATTGCTGATCGATACGCTGACCGACGTAAGCGTCTGCGCGTTGGTGTCGGATGGCGTGTAGCCGAAGCTACCGGCCCCGACTGTCGCACCCGGACCGCCGCTGCCGCTGCCCGGCTCGATAACCTGGACGTTGCCGACAGGGGTCGGCGTGGTTGTCGGCGTCGTCGTCGAGGTCGCCGTCGGCGTTGTAACGGTGGTCGAAGTCGCCGTGGCCGTGGCCGTGCCGGTTGGAGTAGGTGATGGCGATGCCGAGGGCGTCGCAGATGGTGTGGGAGTTGGGAATGGAGTGGGGCAGACTGTGCCCGCAGGATTCAGAACGGACAGAAACGCCTGGCTTTGGTCCGAACCGGATGCAGCATTCGAAAGTTGGAACGCATTAGGCGTCACAGGGAAGTCCAAAGAGTACGTCAGACCCGCGACGACGATATTGCCGTTGGAATCAAGTGCAAGCCCGCCAGTGCCATCGGCCAATCCGCTGCCGCCGAGCAACGTGGAGAAGACGAGCTGATTTGCCGCGATCGTTTGCGCCGGATCGAGCTCGGCGACGAACGACGTGAGCGGAACCGTGGCGAAATTGGCGAACGTGAAGCCGCTGCTGGAGTTCGTGGTCATGCAGGCGTTCGCGCTGGTTGGAAATGAGTTTGCAGTCGCTCCTGAAGTCGTGAGACCGGTTACGTATACCTTGCCGCCCGAGACCGCGATTCCAGTGCCGACATCGCCGAAGCCAATCGAGCCACTACCATCCAGACCAACGTTGGTACCGTTGCCGCCGAAATAAGTGGAGTAGAGGATACCTTCGGAGCCGCTCGTCGTGGGATCGAGTTGGGTGATGAAGAGCGCGGTTCCTGGCGACCCCGAAACGACGTTGGCTTGATTACTTGTTTGGAATGAGGGGATGGTCGAACCCGGCACCTGAAAATTCGTCGATGCAGTGAAGCCTGTTACCCAAACGTCGTGGTTACTGTCGATCGTGATCGCAGTGCCGGCATCGCCTTGAGCAATGGTTACCACGTCTGTGATAGTGGCGACTGCTCCGCTGCCACCGAGGTAAGTTGCATAAACCAGCGACGCACTGCCGCTTAATGCTGGATTGAATTCAGCGACGAAAGCGTTACTCGTGGAGTTGGCCGTGCCTCCATAGGTCGCGACCTGCGCGCCCGGGACCGTAAGGTTGTTCGAAAAAGTCGCGCCCGTTATGAAGCCGTTACCGCTCGTCGGATCGACCGCGACGGCAAGTCCGGTATCTGCGTTCGTTCCGTTACCCGCGCCGCCGTAGAGCGTCGCATAACCGAGCGTGCCATCCCCGTCGATTACGATAAAAGTCGCGTTGCTCTCACCGTTGGCGGCCGCGAGGGTCGACTGAAAAGCTCCGGCGCTAACAGGGAAGCCGGTCGTCGAGTCGCTTTGGGTCGAACCGGAAACGTATGCCTTGCAAGTCGTTGTGCCGCATCCGACCGGAAACAGCGCGACGCGCGACTCAGTGGCGTTATTGGATCCGTTGATGTAGCAGGAGTAAACAAGCGATCCGCCGTTTGCTGCGAGTTTCGCGACGAATCCGACATTGGTGCTCGTTCCGCCTTGCGGATTGGTTTGCCCGAAGGCGCCGCAAGTATTGGTTGACGGAAAGTTAGCCGAATAGGTCTGTCCAACGATGTAGGCCTGGCCGCTCGCATCCGCTGCGATCCCGAAAGCCAGGTCGCCATTGCCGCTGCCGGCATCGTCAACGACCGTATCGCCGCTGCCTCCGATATAGGTTGAGTAAATCAGCGATGCGGCGCCCGATTGGCTATAGTCGAACTTCGAGACGAAGGCGTTGGGATTCTGATCTGGCGGGCTGTTGGCGCCGTTGAGCGTTGCCTGAAAGGCGCTTTTGGTTGGAAAGTCGTTGGAGTAGGCGACGCCGGTGACGTAAGCGTCATTGCTCGAATCGAGCGCTACGTCCGCTCCCATATCGGCGAAGTCCAATTGCAAATTGCCGCCCGCAATCCCGTAGAACTGCTCGAGATTGATCGGTCCAATGCTCGATCCCGAGCCGCCCAGGTAGGTCGAGTAGATGATCTGTACGCTCGGATCGATTACCAACGTCCGCGCGCGATCGTAGCTTGCGAGGTCGAAGGAAACGTCGCGGCGCGGAACGCCCGCGTCGATCGTACCGTCCTTCGCGAGCGCAAAAGTGCCGCTGACGGGAGTTTCGCCGCCGCTCGCGTCCTGCTGATAGATGCGCGGCTTCTGCCAGACGATCGCACCGGCCCTGGTCGCAATGACCAGGTTTCCTTTCGAATCGACGCTGGTCTGGGCTGGCCCTTCAACAGCGAACTTCAATTTCGAGGTGTCAGCGCCCGGCGCGGCGACTAGATCGTACTCGAACGACTTCGGCGTTCCGTAATAGACCAGGTCGATCCCAGGATAAACGTCCTTCATTTTGACGCGCGCGAAGATCGGAACGTCGCGCCGGTAATTGGAAGCATCATTGCCGACGAGATAGTTGATCCGGCCCGGGAGCGGCTCGAGCGCCTCGAACGACGGATGCGGATTGGCGCCCACGAGCCGGATTCGCACCGCGGATTCCACCAGTCCGCTGGGCCTGGCGGTTTTCTTTACAGCCGGCGAATTCTTACGAATCGAGCCGCCGACCAGAGTGACGACGGTGGAATCGTCACTGAGAAACAATGAGTAGCGGCTGGTGTGAGCAAGGTAACGAACGCTCGCATCGCTCTGACCGACGTTGCGCTCGAAGAACAGCGGCATCGTCGAGTAATTCGCCAGCGCCCGTCCTCGAGCGGAGGGCTCCGGATGGGCGCCTCCTTGATCTCGGGTAGCTAGTACAATGGCTCCGAGTAGAATCGCAGAAGCCGCTGATACTAAAGAGACAATCCTCCAACCCGCTCGTTCGCCCTGCGATCCCCCCTTCCGCATGGCTCAACTCCCTCCTGACCGTGGCTGTCTCATTTCGGACGACAGCACGGCCTGATGCTCGGCAAAGATTTCAGACCTTCAGAATCTTCCTCGAACAGGAGAACTAAACCGGAACGAATCGATGGATAGGTGTTTTTCTGAATTTCCTCAATAAGGGAAAATAGCTAGATGCGGACGGAATATTACCTAGTTCGCCGTAAAGCCGGCGCTAACTGAGTGATCGAGCCCGGCGCAAGCTAGTTACTATTCGACAGGACTTTGCCAGTTTTTGAATCGAGATGAATCAGCCAGAACGCGGTCGCATCTTCCTGGCTGATCATCGCGACCACGCCAACGTTCGGCGCAAAGAAATAGTAGGCGGAATCCTGAGTCTCGGCCGGTCCGACCCTGCCGTTGCATTTGGTCCGCAGCAGCACAGCCTGATAGGTGCCGGCGGGAACCGTTAGCTGGTACGTCCCGACGTATGTATATGTGCCGTTGAGGTTGCCCGAGTATTCCTGGTCCGACGGATCATCCAAGTGGCTGACCGATACGTGCTGAGAGTACGAGCGGGTCTCGCCCGGCTTCATGCCTTTCAGCACGAAGGGATTGGCCGGCGTGGTTACGACGACCACGCCCTCGCCCGCGTCCGCGACCGCCGGCATGATCAGGTCGCCCTCGGTGGTTTCGCGAATGAATCCGCTGAGCGACGGCGATAACTGAAATCGCCAAGCTGATTTCCCCGCCGGGCGCCGCACCTTCGCGACGCCGAGCTGCTCGACCCGGCCGGCCTTGTCGCCGGTCGCGACCTGGTACGTCAGCGTCTTGTCACGGAGCGGGAAGTAGAGCGACGAATGCTGGATCGTGAGGCTGGGCAGCGCCTGGCCGACCACCCCGGCCCCGAGCATCCGGTTTATCTCCTGCTGATCCTCCGCCGGCAGGGGCAGGACTGTGCCCTGCGCCCGCGCGTAGCCGGACGCAATCAGGATCGAACCGAGCATGATCGCGAGTATTTTTCGCACGGTGATTCTCCCGCTGACCGCTACGGAGTTTCGTCCTGGATATTGATATCGATGCGGCGATTCTTGGCGCGACCCTCTGGCGTGTCGTTGGAGGCAATCGGATGGTACTTGCCGAATCCGACCGCCGACAAGGTGTTAGGATCGATGCCCTGCGCCTCGAGGTAGCGGACGACCGAAACGGCGCGCGCGGCCGACAGATCCCAGTTGGACGGGAAGCGTTCGGCGAGCGGCGGCAGAATACCGAGGTTGTCGGTATAGCCCGCGATCACGATCTGCTTGCCGTTGACGCTCTGCAGCGTGGGCACGATCTTGCCCAGCTCCTGTTTGCCCTGCGCGTTGAGCTCCCATCCGCCCTCGGGAAACAGGATTGCGTTGACCATCGTGACCTTGAGCTTGTTCTGGAGCTGCTTGATCTCGACCTGGTCGGAGCTCACCTCCGTTTGAAGGTTCTGGTTGAGCTGCTTGTACGTCGAGTCCATGTACTGGAGGTGCTGAACCTGCTGCACTTCCTGGTTGTATTGCTGTTGCGGCACGCATCCGGCGAGCAGCACGAATATCGACAGAAAGGCGATCTTGCTGAGCTTCATTCGGAAGTTATCCCCTCGGACTGAAATGTTGTCGAGTTTGTAGCGCACGGCAGCGCGCTGGGAAACTGCCCTTTGGTGCCATTGATCCGTATTGCGGAATTATTACGACTTGATGACGGCGATGTTACGGTGCCATACTCATGGGCGTGGCTCCTCTCTCGCATCGACGCGGTGCGACGCCAGGCCGCCTATTCAAAGCGAGCATCCTCGTTATCGGCGTCTTGATGCTTGCGACTCTCCCCGCCGGTCGGTTACATCAGCAGGCCAACCATTTCCGTAGCGCGATGCTGCGCCGGACGATGGTGCGCTACGTTGCGGTGGCGCAGCCCTGCCCGAGCAAATCTAGTGAAATCGCGACCGCAGGCACGAAACTAATCACCCGTCTTCGGCTCCTGGTTAGCGCTGCGCCGCGGCCGCTCGTCGCAAGCGTCGTGGCGGCCCCCGTTTCGCTGAGCCGGATGCTCATGCGATTCAAGCTGGGCCATACGAGCTCGCAGCTCTTCGATCCTCTGCTCTGACAGCCTGGATGCTTGTCCGATTTCGTGGCGCCGATAGCCGCCGCGTTACGGGTAGGCGGGAGTATCGGCACGTCAAGGCAAGGTCGTTTTTCAGTGAGGCTGATTCAATGCAGACGAGAATAAGTCAGGTCGCAGTAGTGATTTTGGGATCGCTCGCGATGTTTGCGCTGTCGGCATGCCAGCAGGGCGCGCAGAGTTTCGCGGCAAATCGAAAGTCCCAGGCTATCCCGCAGCTCCAGGCCGCGGAGGAGATGGACTACAGCAAGGCTGACGCTGCGGGCGTGGATCCTGTATCACGCGAGGACTTCTACGCGCAGGCAGAGGCCGCGAATTTTGCGCTCAAGCAACTGCAGGCTGGAGCCGATGTGCCGCAATCGAAAATCGATGACGCGCTCGTGGTGCCCGACGAGCCGCGCTCGCCCGCAGCCACGGCGAGCCTGATCGACAGTCTTGGTGAGGCGAGAAAGCTGGATAACCAGGGCGACAAGGACTACGCCGTCGATCCCGTCTTCGCGCAGGACTTCGACGTGCAGGACCGCAAGGCTCACTACGTAATGAAGAACCTGAAAGCAGGCGAGAACGTAACGCGCATCGAAATCAACGACGCGCTGGAAGTGCCGCCAAATCCGTAGCTCGAGTCAGAGGGCGGGGCGTTCAGCGCCCCGCCACATATCTTCAGTGCGCAGAGTTCAGGAGGCTCTGAAGATTCGAAGTGTCGCCGCGATCGGCCGCGGTCTCGCCGGCGCGGTCGTAGATTACGTGCCCGCTGGAATCCACGATGGCGATCGTTGGGATTGCGCCGCGATAATACTTCGCGACCAGCGGCTTCTGGTCCGCGGAGACGTTATTCAGATCGACGATCACGAAATGCATCTTGCCGCGATACTTCGGATAGAGCGCAACCAGGCGCTCGGCCTCGCGATTGGTGTTCCAGCAATGCGCCGTACCGAAGAAAATCACCGTAGCCTCGTTGGCTACGGGCCCGGCCGCGTCACCTGGATTCGTGACGATTGGAAAGTTCGCGCTCGAATCATCGGTAAATGAAAGGTCGGGCGCGAGCTTCAGGTTATCCGCCGTGCCTGCATACGAAAAAGGAACGCTGACTGCCGCGGCGACAGCTAGAGCCGCGAAGATCGTGTTGAGCTTCCTGCGTGCGTTCATGTTCCAAATAATAAATCGTCGGCACGCGCCCGGCGAGATGGAAAATGAGCGGACGGCGATCGAGCCTCCCAGTTGTCTGCGCGATCGTCGGATTTCAAGCTCAAGGCATTCAGGGTATGGAGGGCAAGCTGCTGGCTCCAGGAATCTTCGAGGTTATGCCGCCGGTCGCGTTGCTCACTGCGCACGACGCCAGGATGTCGGTAGCGTGCTGCGCCACGTATGTCTGCAGCATGCTGGTTGCGCTCGGCAGCGGCAGGTTGGCGCTGCCTGCGAATGTCGAAGCCGCGGTGGAAATCACCGATGGACTGCTGAGGAGCGAAGGCGACGCGGAGGCGGGATTGGGAACCTGGCTTCCCACGGCGGCGCATAGTGCGCGGTTGGCCGCCGACTGCTGATCGCCAGTCAGCGCCTGCGCAGACTGTGTCATCGAACTGATGCCGTATTGCGCACGGGAGCCCGTGGAGCTGCCCAACACGAAGCCCAGAGTCGCCACGATCACTACAAATCCAGCGGATTGTCCGGACCATTGAAAGTTCATTCTAAGGTCCTCCCTGTTTGCGATACTCGCTTGCCTGACGCGGCGTCAAGGGCGTGCTTTCCGCCGCGGGATCCCTTCTGAACAGGCTGCTTGGGCGACCGCGGCAGCGTGCGCTCGTAATGGGCGAGCAGACGCTTTAGTTTGCGCACCTCGGCCGCGGCGACGGGCAGCTTGCCGCGATTTGTATATTTCTTGAGTTCGGATGGATTACCGATATTGATTACTTCAAACGGGACACACTTGTAGCGGAATGCATAATGGAGTTTGACGGAGAATGGCGACGCCGATTCGCGTCCCAACACCGGAATGAACTGGTACAGTTTGATATCCGGCATATTTGCACTCCACGCGGATTCTCCCTTCCCTTTATTCCCTCCCCTGACCAGGGAGAGGGATTTCAGAGGAGCACCGACCTCTCCATGGGTCTGTAAGGAAGAGAAATTTTTAGAGCACGGGCAAGTGAATCAATGAGCATTCACTATGTCCTTGCTCGTGCGCTCAGGAGCGGGAGTCAACTGGTTGAAGGCGGGCTTCGCGGAATTGTTGATACAAGACGAACGAGCCGCTCAGCAGTGACGTGCCGACGCCGACCGACAGCGGATAGAGAATTGTCGGCGCTTCCATTACTTGGGGCAGCAGCGCGACGGCAAGCGCGGGCGGCACGTGCAGATCGAACAGACGAAGCATCGCGACGCCCCACGCCATACTGGCGATCGCCGCGAGCGGCCCGACACCGAGCAGATGATGCGCGAGCAGTCCGCCGCTCGCCGATAGCAGACATACGATCGGCAATCGCATCGCCCGCGATGCCCACGGGCAGTGCGCGCTGTGCACGAACATCTCAAAGCCGATAACCACGAGTGGCGGAAAAAGAATGAATCGCAAATTCGTCAGTTTGACCAGGAACACGCCGGCCAGCACGAACAACAATAGCGCTGCGATTTGCGCGAGCGATTCTTCTCCGGAGCTGACTTCGTAAGCTGGACGCTGGCGAAGGCTCTCGTTCGCGCCGATTTGCCGCCGCCACACGTATGACAGCGCCGCGAGCATCGAAGTGCTGAGCACGATCGCCGGCGGATACCACCAGCTCTTCACCCCGAGCACCAGCGGCAGGAATCCCGCTGATATCGCAGGCGCGATGGGCGACCGCAGCGCTAGTAAAACGGTCAGCGCGCCGCCTACCGTAAGCATCACGGACAAATAGCCATATGGAAGATGCCGCGTGACGAGCGTTCCGATCGCGGCCGTCGCGACGGGAGTGACTATCAGCAGGATCGGCGCGCGCGCCCACGAGCCGCGCGGCCGCGTCATGATGTCGTGCGACAGGGCACCCAGCTCCGGAAACATGACATAGACTGCGCCGCTGATCGCCGCGATGGTCGCGACCACTGCGATATAGACAAGCGCCAGCGCTTCGCCCGCCAGGCGTCGCGAATTCTGCGGCTCTGGTTCCATCAGACCTCCGAGGCTCGCATCGTTCTAGCAGAACCTTCGGAACAGGGCCGACGAACAAGTCGACGAACTTCGGAAATATTCACTCCAGGGGAGTGACAGCTATCGGCGGCGAGTGCCGGGCCGAATGGGCGTCGGATTCATCGCGCGCGCATGCAGAACCGGCTTGATGATTCGGCCCGGAGTGCGCGAGCGTCCTCCCGAATAGACGAACCGAACTTTGCTGCGCAGCCGCCGCAGGCGCAGCATCCGCATCGCCGCCATCGCGGCGATGAGCATGAGCGGCCACGCGACGAGCGCGGCGGCGGCCGACGACATGCCAACGGTCGCTTGATGTGCGGGGGAGGGGACGAATACGCTGAATGAGGTTTGATCAGACATTTGCGTTGATTGGCCTTGACGCGCTGGCGCGCATCTTGCTGATTTTTCGGGCAGGATAGCCGTGACGATGCCGATACGTTTGATAATCGCCGACGATCATGCCCTGTTTCGGCAGGGACTCATTTCTCTTTTGATGCTGCAGCCGGATGTCGAGGTGGTGGCCGAAGTCGATCGGGCGGGCAAGCTTCCGGCGGTCATGGCGGAACTTGCGTGCGACATCGTGTTGCTCGATTTGCAGCTCGAGCGCTGGTCGATGGACGACATCCCGGCGCTGGCGGAAAAGGCCGCCGTGATCGTGCTTACCGCCAGTGAGAGCGTGGAAAACGGGATGATGGCGCTGCGGTTCGGCGCGCGCGCGATCGTGCAGAAACGTTTTGCGATCGAGACGCTGGTGACGGCGATTCACGCGGTGGCAGAAGGACATGTGTGGATGCCGCCGGTGCTGCAAGCCGCGTTTGCGCGGTCCGACACGGCGGGCGCCAAGCGGCTCACGATTCGCGAGTCCGAGATCGTGCGCTTCGTTGCGATGGGGATGCGCAACGCCGAAGTTGCCGAGGCGCTGTCGGTCAGCGAGAACACCGTCAAGACGCACCTGACCAACGTTTTTCAGAAACTTGGCATCCGCGATCGCATGGAACTGACGCACTACGCGATAAGAACGGGTCTCGTCGCCGTTCAAAATCGTTAATTCCGCTCCGTTTTCCCGCTCACCAAGCACCGCTTTCTTCGTCCCTCGATCGACGCCCGATATTTCGTCGGCATCTGCCGATTAAATGGGCAGTCGCGTTGCACATCGCAATCTCAGTGTCGCGGCATCTGAGTAATTCGGACGCAAAAACCGCGACTACCCGGTGAACCTATATCACCTACTAGTCGTAGATGCACTTCCCGCGGCGGAACTAAATCTTCGTTTCGCGCGATACGGCACGTCCGTTGCTGATGCAGCCCTCGACTCGTCTGCTCGCTAGCGCAACGAGCGATTAGTCGATGACCCGGGTCTTCGATGTCGCGAGGAGCAAATAGCAAAACCCCAAGCAGGAGGGAGAATAGCCAGTGCTCGCTGAAGGTATAGTTTCTTTCTATCATTTGTTTAAGGAGCGGTGGCGTGATCCGTCGATACGGAAAAACGCTGCCTACTTGATGCTGGGCAAGATGATCGGCCTCGGCATCGTCGTACTACTCATTTCGAAGTGGTATTTGCCCAACGCGGCATACGCTGACGCGACTCCACCGCTTCCGCCTCCTCACATCAACGCTATTAACACGGTGTGGACTCTGGTCGCGGCCTACCTGGTGTTCTGCATGCAGGTCGGATTCGTGATGCTGGAGTCGGGGTTCGCGCGCTCCCGCGAGACAGTTAACATCCTGGTCGAAGGTATCGCCGATACTTGCATCTGCGGCGTGACCTTCTGGGCGTGGGGCTTCGCCTTCATGTTCTGCCCCGGCACGCCCTGGATCGGCACGACGGGATTTCTGCTGCATGGACTTCCCGCCACCTATGGAACGACTGGTGTTCCGCTGCTTGCGTACTGGGTATTCCAGTATGCATTTGCGGATACCTGCTCGACGGTTACCTCCGGCGCAATGATCGGCCGCTGCGATTTTATCGGCGACTTGCTATATAGCGTCGGCGTCACCGGCTTCATCTATCCGATCATCGGCCACTGGGCCTGGGGTCCGGACGGATGGCTCGCCAACATGGGTCCGATCCCGTTCCATGACTTCGCCGGTTCGACTGTCGTTCATACTATCGGCGGCGTAATCTCTCTGGCTGGCGCAATCGTGCTCGGTCCCCGTCTCGGCCGCGTGTTCAAGCGCGACGGCGGACAACCGATGAAACCGCACGATTTGATTATCGGCGCGACCGGAGGATTGATTCTGTGGTTCGGATGGTACGGCTTTAACCCTGGCAGCACGCTGTCTGCCCTCGATGCACAGGGTATTGGCCGCGTCTCCTTTAACACCACGCTCGCGGCTTGCTCGGCCGGACTGACCTCGCTCTTCTACTCATACATCAAGGGTCGAAAGTGGGATTTGGCTCTGACCGTCAACGGATTCCTCGCGGGACTCGTCGCAATCACATGCCCCTGTTACTGGGTTGATCCCGAGGGGGCGTTCCTGCTCGGAATTGGCGCCGGCATCGTCGTGGTGTGGGGTATCGATCTGCTCGAATACCTGCGTATCGACGATCCGATCGGCGCAGTTCCTGTGCACGCTATCGCAGGTATCTGGGGCACGCTCTCGCTGGGCCTCTTCGCCGCGGGCAAGTACGGCTCGCCGACTCCGCTCGGAGCTGACACGAGCACTGTAGTCACAGGACTCTTCTACGGCGGCGGATTCGGAGTGCTCAAGGCGCAGATGATCGGCAGCTTCTCGATCACGCTTGCGACGTTTATCGCCGCGATGGCGCTGATGTATGCAGTGCACTTCGCCTTCCGCTTGCGTATCCCGACCGAGGGCGAAATCGAAGGGTTGGACATCAGCGAGCACGGCTTCCCGGCATATCCCGAGTATGTCGTGACGGGCGACGACGGATGCCCCAAGACGATCGACGATGTTCCGGTCGGACGACGCACGGGCACCAAGTTGCCGAAGATCAAAATGAAAGAAGCGGGTTGATACGCTTCTGCCGGATTGGCCGGCTCCTCTCCACAAGGAGCCGGCCGATCTTCCTCCATCGCTCGCGATAATCGGCTCAAAACCACGCAAGGCCCGAAGCAATTCGGGCCTTGCGCATTTTCATAGCTCAGTCAGACCTTATCTATTGCCGTCTCTACTAACTGTGAGATGCTTCTAGTTGTTCTAATACAGTTAGAGATGGTAATCTTCACGCTCGAATTGGTAGCGAACCATTCGGTCGATGGCTCGCCAAGCGGTTCGAAGGCGATAAGGGTGCCTCAATCAGAAACGCTGACCTTTCTGTTCACCGATCTGGTGGCTTCGACCGCCTTTCTGCAGCAAGTTGGCGACGAAGCAGCGCAGCACACGTTCGGATTGGTTCACAAAATGATGTCCGATGCCGTCAGCTCAGGCGGCGGCGAAGAATTGGAATGGCTGGGCGACGGCATGCTGGCCGCATTCTCTTCGAGCGCTGCTGCGGTGCAATGCGCGATCAGCATCCAGCAGGCGTCCTATCGTCCCGTCTCAGGAAAAAGACTTCAGATTCGAGCCGGAGTTCACGCCGGCGAAGTGCTGAAACGCGAAGGTGGATATTTCGGCACGCCCCTGGTTCTGGCCCGGCGCCTGTGTGATAAGGCCGAGGGCGGCCAGATTCTGTGCAGCAAATTGATCGCCGACTTCCTGGCCGCCCGGCAGTCGCTCAGGTTTCACGAACTGGGCGCCTTCGCGCTCAAAGGCATCAGCCAGCCGGTCGATATCTGCGAAGTAATCTTCGAGCGCAAGAATCCATCGTCGTTAATCAATCGCACCCCCTTCGTCGGCCGCGTGTCGCAACTGGATAAGCTAGTCGAAAAACTCGGAGGCGCATCGGCCGGGAAGGGCGCGATTGCGATGCTGACGGGCGAAGCGGGGATCGGAAAGACCCGCCTCCTCGAAGAGTTCAGCGAGATCGCAAGGGCAAACGGAGCGCAGGTATTACAGGGCAGTTGCTACGAGGGCGAATGGTACCCGCCATATTCGCCCTTTGCCGAGGCGCTGACCAATTATGCGCAAAGCGTCGATCGCAAAGAACTCGAGCGAGTCGTGGGCCCTTCAGCTCCACTGCTCGTGCGTATCGCGCCTGGCTTGCGCAGCTTGCTCCCCGATGTTTCCGATCCGCCGGCGTTCGACAAGGACGAAGAGCGGTCGCGCATGCTCGATGCAATCGGAAGATTCTTCATCGAGATTTCGCGCGACCGACCGCTGGTTCTGATTCTCGACGACCTCCATTGGGCCGATCGCGGCACCAGCGCTATCCTGCATCACCTGAGCCGGGTCGTTGGCGACGCCGGTATTCTGTTGATAGGCGCCTACAGAGATTCTGAAATCGATCGCCGTCATCCGCTCGCCTCGGCTATCGCGGCAATCTCGCGGCTTCCAAACTTCGAGCGATTGAAGTTGGACGGCCTCACATCCGCCGAGCTTTCTGAGCTGCTCGAGACTATCGGCGACGAGCGCGCACCTGATAAGGCGGTAGCCGCTATTGCCAATGAGACCGACGGCAATCCCTTTTTTATCCGCGAGCTGCTGCTGCACTTGAAAGAATCGGGGAAGATTCTGAGCGAAGGAACTGGATGGAGAGCGCTCGCCAGCTCGACCGAGGGCGGAATTCCCGAGAGCGTGCGAGCGCTCGTCGAGGGCCGACTGGTTCGACTATCAGATGAAACCAACCGGTTCCTCCAGGTCGCCGGCGCTTTCAAGGGTGCGTTTTCATTTTCGATCGCAGCTGCCGTAGCGGGCATGGACGAAGAGGCCGCCCTGAACGCGGCCGAAGAAGCCATGGGCGCGAGCATTCTGCGCTCGGCCGGCAGTGACGAGAATCTCGAGTTCACCCACGCCATCATCCGTAACACCCTCTATTCGCAACTGAATCCGCTGCGGCGAACTCGGACGCATCAGAAAATTGCCGAAGCGATGGAAGCGGCCTGGAGTGAGCGGGCGACCGAGCATGCGGCCGAAGTCGCCTACCATTTCTGGCGGGCGGGGAAGGCCTCCGGCGCGACCCGCGGCGTGGAGTACGCGATTGCTGCCGCTGACAACGCTGAACTCGCCTACGCCTACGACGAAACCGTGTCGTTTCTTCGCATCGCGCTCGAACTCCTTGCTGCGGACGACCCGCGGCGGGCACGCATTCTGGCGCGCCTTGGGTTGGCTATGATCTGGACTCTGGAGCGCGAGGAAGCGGCAAAGATCGCACGCGAAGCCGGCGAAATCATCGCCCGCCTGGAAGGAGCCGCCGCCGCTGCCGACTACTTTGAAAGCGCTGCGTTCGCCATGCATTCCGCTGGACTGACGAGTGCCGCCTGGGAGCTGGCCGGATCAGGGCTGCTCCACATCGGCGATCGGCGCGATATCGTCTGGGCCAGTCTTAGAGAACTTGATCTCTTGCGTGAGGAAGCCGCGGATCCGTCGAATCCCGGGATGCGCTCGGATACAACGAATCAGCGGCAGCTGCGCGAGGTACTGAAATCGTTGCCGCGCGAGCGGATTCGCCAGCGCCAGCTTCCTCCAGCTTATGAATCGCGTAGCGAGTTGATTGAGGATCCCGACGCATATCCGATCGCGCTGCTCTTTCTCGCCGGCGATTGCCGCCGCAGCCTGCCGCTGTTTCAGCGAATAGCCGCCGACGCGGAGCGCCAGGGCCGCATCGCAAAAGCAGCGAGAACGTGGGCTGATGTTGCCGTTTGCCACGTCGGGCTGGGAGAGTTTCCTGCCGCGCAAGCTGCGTGTGATAGAGCGCTCGTCCTTTCGATTCGCGCCAAAGCGATGTCGCCAGACTTCGCGAACATCGACCTGGCGGGCGCCAGGCATGATCTCCGGATCGCGCTCGACGAGGGTTGGGACGCGGCGTTCGAGGACGGCACCAGCGATCTGTTCTTTCAGCCCAAGCCCGAGAACAACTGGGCCTTCGCCATGACGTGCAGCAATGGCGCCTATCTTTCGGTTCGCACCGATCGGGCCGACCTTGCGATGCAGCTTGTCGGAAGCCTGCGCAACGCCCTCGAGCGCGGGGCGCCGTGGGAAGCCACTTACAACGCGGTGGCCTGCGATGTCGCTGCTACGTTGTGGTACGCCAACCAACAAGACTCGATCGAATTGATCGAGCGCAACATTCGCGACAAGGTCCTGATTCCTGACTTTCGCTGGCCGATGCGCGACAGCCGCCTCGCGCTGGCGCGTCTGTGCGCCTTACGTGGCGCATATGATGAGGCTGTCGAATGGTTCGCCAAGGCGCGCGCAGTGCTCGATGAAATGGGCGCGCGTCCACTTCGTGCCATCACCGATTACGATGAGGCCCTGATGTATCTGCGGCGCGGTGAACCGGGCGACGAGCGAGCCGGCGCCGCTCTGCTCGGTCAAGCGATCAATCAATTCAAGCTCTTGAGGATGACCGGCTGGCTGCGCGGCGCGAGCAAACTGCTGGGCGCCGACCAACCGCATTCCGCTGCCTAATAGCTCTGCCCGTGGCGATTGCTGCCGACAGCCTCGTGATACCGCGAGGTTTGCTCTGGCATCAAAACCGGTACTATGAAGGAGTAGGGTGCGACGTCGGGCGTGAGAAGGGGCGGCGCACCCCAATCCCAGTCAGCCGCAAGGAGCGAGAGCAATGAAAGCTACGCAGAAACTTCGCGAAGCCGGCCAGAGCATCTGGTTGGATAACATCACTCGCGCGCTGCTCACCAGCGGCACTCTCAAGCGCTATATAAATGAGTTGTCGGTGACGGGGTTGACCTCGAACCCGACGATTTTCGACCTCGCAATCAAGAACAGCCACGACTATGACGACGCGATCGTCAAGAAGACCGCCGCCGGCAAGAGCCGCGAGGACCTATTCTTCGAACTCGCGATCGAGGACCTGACCGCGGCCGCCGATCTGTTCCGCCATATTCACGACAACTCGAACGCCGTCGATGGCTGGGTATCGCTCGAGGTTTCGCCGAAGCTCGCCTACGACACCAAGAGCACCGTGGCGGCCGCGACCGACCTGCATGCGCGCGCGGCGCGGCCCAACCTGTTCATCAAGATTCCAGGCACGCCCGAGGGTCTTCCCGCGATCGAAGAGGCGATCTTCCGCGGCGTTCCGGTCAACGTCACGCTGCTCTTTTCGCGCGAGCAATACGTCGCAGCCGCAGAGGCATACATGCGCGGTGTCGAGCGCCGCGTCGCCGCCGGGCTGAACCCTCGCGTCGGTTCGGTCGCGTCGGTATTCGTGAGTCGCTGGGACGTTGCGGTACAGAGCAAGGTTCCCGAGGCGTTGCGCGAGAAGCTCGGTATCGCGATCGCGCGCCGGATCTACAAGGCGTATCGCGAACTGCTGGCCTCGGATCGATGGCTGCGGCTGCTCAACTACGGCGCCCGCTCGCAGCGCCTTCTGTGGGCGAGCACTGGAACCAAGGATCCCAAGGCATCGGACGTGCTCTACGTGAGTGCTTTGGCCGCCCCGCATACCGTGAATACGATGCCTGAGAAAACGCTGCTCGCACTGGCAGATCATGGCGAGATCGGTGCGATGCTCCCGCAGGATGGCGGTGACGCCGAACCGGTTTTGGCCGAGTTCAAGAAAGCCGGTATCGACATCTACGCGCTCGCGGATCAGCTCCAGAAAGAGGGCGCGGAGTCGTTCGTCAAGTCGTGGGATGACCTGCTCGAGTGCATCATCGAAAAGAGCGCCGCGCTCAAGAAAGCGAGCTGACTCGCCGATTCACGGGCAGTTGAGTTTCGCCGCTCCCGACGGGATGATTGTCGGCCATGCCAGAGTTAAAGCACTGGACGGCCGACGATCTGCCCGATCTATCCGGTAAAACGATCCTTATCACCGGTGCGAACAGCGGCATCGGCTACGAAGCCGCGCTGCAGTTGGCCCGCATGCACGCCGATGTGGTGCTGGGGTGCAGGCGGCCTGACAGCGCTCGCGCGGCTGCCGATCAAATCGTAAAGCAGTTTCCCGGCTCGACGGTTGAGGTGCTCGCGCTCGATCTTTCGAGCCGCGCTTCAATCCGTGCCGCCGCCGACGAGTTCCGCTCGACACATCGCAAGCTCGACGTGCTCTGCAATAACGCCGGTGTGATGGCGCTGCCGTATTCGAAAACCTTCGACGGATTCGAGATGCAGTTCGGCACCAATCATCTCGGCCATTTCGCGCTGACCGGTTTGCTGCTCGAGCCACTGCTCGCGGCGGACGGTGCCCGCGTCGTCACAGTGAGCAGCGGCGCGCACAAGATCGGCGCGATCCGCTTCGACAATCTCAACTGGGACAAAGGCTATAATCGCTGGAGAGCATACGGTCAGAGCAAGCTCGCCAATCTCCTCTTCATGCGGGAGCTGCAGCGCAAGGCCGAGAATGCGGGTGCGAAGCTGACCAGCATCGGATGCCATCCGGGATACGCCGCGACCAATCTTCAGTTCGGCGCGGCGCGGATGCGCGGTTCGTCGTTCGCGGAGCAGTTCTGGAACTTGATGAATTCGATGTTCTCTCAGACGGCGGCGATGGGCGCGCTGCCGACGCTCTACGCCGCGGTTGCGCCCGAAGTGGAGGGCGGAGACTACATCGGACCGGATGGATTTCAGGAAATGTGGGGTTACCCGGCGAAGGTTCCCATGAGCGCAGCGGCTCGCGACACTGCTGTCGCGGCGCAATTATGGGACGTTTCAGAAAAGCTGACTGACGTTCACTACGAAGCCCTCAGCCAGGCTCGATAACAAACAGTCAGGCAGCAGTCGCAGGCGCCAGACGCTGGCGCTCGTCGTCGAGTGCGCGTTCGACGCGCTCATACTCGGAGGCGACACGCGCAAACAGTTCGCGTGCCCGATTCGCATCGCCGGCCGAGCAGGCCTTGCCCAGCTCCGTGCACAGCTCTGTCATTTTGAAGGCGCCGAAATTGGCGGTCCCGCCCTTGAGCCGATGGATCTCGAAACCGACGGTCTTCAGATCGCCGCGCTCGATCGCCTCGCGTGAAGCGGCGACGCGTTTCGGTGCATCGGTTAACAGCAGATCAATCAACTCGCGGAGGACGTCATCGCCTTCCTCGCGAAGCTCACGGATTGTTGTCGCATCGACAGGTGTCGCATCGTGGTTACTTGCTGGCATAGCTTCCTCATCTTTGCCGGCGGCTACCTGCTCGCCGGAATTTGTCGGACAGTTGTGGTGTTCGATATGTTCGTCTGCGGATGGCGCCTTGATTTCCGCCGGGGTAATGCCGGCGAGGACCGAGGCCAGCACTTTTACGTCGACGGGTTTGGTGATGTACGCGTCCATTCCCGCAGCGAGGCATTTTTCGCGATCGCCCTGGAGCGCGTTGGCGGTCATCGCGACGATGATCGTGTGGCGGGTCGAAGCCTGGAGGCGGCGAATCTCACGGGTTGCGTCATAGCCGTCCATCTCGGGCATCTGGCAATCCATGAGGATCACGTCGTAGGGGAAGCGCAGCGCTGCATCGACGGCTTCAGCGCCATTGGCGACGATATCGGCTTTGAGCCCGAGCTTTTTGAGCTGAAGTTTCGCGAGTTTCTGATTTACCGGATTGTCTTCGGCAACCAGCACCTTGAGTCGCGGTGAAACCTGGGGCGTAATTGCGCCGGCGTGGACTTTCGCGCCGCCCTCGGCTTCTGGCTCAGATGGATTTGGCAAAAGCTCGGTGAGCGTTCTGCGCAGCGTCGCCTGCGATACCGGTTTCATCAACCACGGAATCGATTCAAACCCGCGCAAGCGCGCCTCGAAGTCCTTGCGCGATCCCACCGACGAGATGAAGGCGAACCTGGTCTCGGCAAATAGCGGGTCGCCACGAATAGTTCGTGCCAGCTCGATCCCGTCGATTTCGGGCATCATCACGTCAATGATCGCGATGCGAAATGGGCGGCGGGCCGATGCGGCCGCCCTGAGTGCATCGAGCGCTTCGGTGGCTGAGAGCGCGACCGCGGTCTCCATGCCCCACGCGGAGGTCTGACGCTGCAAGATTTCGAGGCTGTTGGAGTTGTCGTCAACGACAATCGCTTTGATACCGGAAAGCGACACCGAGTGCTCGACCGGTTTCGATACGTCCTTTTGCTTGCCAATTTTGGCCGTGAACCAGAACGTTGAACCGGTCCCGGGCGTGCTGATGACGGCGATCTTGCCGTTCATCTGCTCCACCAAAGCTCGCGCGATCGAAAGTCCGAGACCGGTGCCGCCGAACTGGCGGGTCGTTGAGGCATCGACCTGCGTAAACGGCTGGAAGAGAAGGTGCTGCTTTTCGAGCGGGATGCCGATGCCCGTATCGCGTACTTCGAAGCGCAGCGCCGTTTCGACCGGATTCTCGCCAAGCTTGCTGACCTGGATGCCGATCTCGCCGCGCTCGGTGAACTTGATCGCGTTACTCAACAGATTCAGCAGGATCTGGCGCAGGCGACCCGGGTCGCCGCGTAGGAAGTGGGGAGTATCGGCGTCGATCGCGATGGTGATTTCCAGGCGCTTGCGCCGCGCCTGCTCGGCAACAATCTCGACCGCCCCCTCGACGACCGTCGATAGATTAAAATCGATATCCTCGAGTAGCAGCTTGCCGGCCGAAATTTTCGAGAAGTCCAGAATCTCATTGATCAGCGACAGCAAGGTTTCGCCGCTTTCGCGGACATCGCGTGTGAATTCGGCCTGCTCGTCGGTCTGCTGCGTGTCGAGCAGCAGGCCGGTCATTCCGATGATCGAGTTGAGCGGCGTGCGAATCTCGTGGCTCATGTTGGCCAGGAATTCCGACTTGAGCCGCGCGCCTTCGAGCGCGGCGTCGCGCGCCTGCGTCAGCTCGGCCTCGATCGCTTTGCGCGCCGAGATGTCGTGCGCGGTGATCGAGTAGCCGGCGAGTTTACCGGGCGCGCTGAACATGGGTGAGGCGGTGATCCCAACGTCGACCAGATGTCCATCCTTGTGACGGCGCTGGCTTTCGAAGTAGCGGCTGGCTTTGCAGTGCGTCACTTCCTCGACATACCCGAGCACTTCAGACCGCCTGTCGATTGGCACGAGCAAGAGAACGCTGCGGCCGATGACTTCATTCGCGCTGTAGCCCAGCAGGCGCTCGGCAGCGGCATTCCAGCTCGTGACCGTCAGATCGAGTGCCTCGCTGTAGATCGCGTCGCCAGAGGTATCGACGATTGACGCGAGCAATGAGCGTTCCTTCTCGGAGCGCTTACGTTCCGAGATATCGCGCAGCACGATGACAGCGCCGCGCGACGATCCGTCGTGACGGTGGAAAACCGAGACATTGACCGAAACCGGTATTTCGCGCGCTTCGCGCGTGAGCAGACAAAGCTCGGTTTCCAGCGGCGCGCCTTCCTCGATCGAATGGCGGACCGCGTCCTCGACCGTCGAAGGATCGCTGAAGAGCGAAGAAATCCTGATGCCCTTCAAATCGTCGCGGCCAAATCCCGTCAGTTCTTGCGCACGGCCGTTGGCGTCGGTGAGCATCAGCGACGCGTCGCAAACGAACAGCGCGTCAGGGGCCGACTCCACCAGGCTGGTGCTGTATTCACGCTCCTCGCGCAGCTTGCTCTCGGTCGCGCGCTGCTCGGTTACATCGCGCGCAACGCCGAAGATACCGAAGATTTTGCCACCGCGGTAAAAGATCGACGCATTGAACGAGACCAGAACTTCGCGCCCGCTGGCCGCGCGCAACACGAGGTCGTAATTGGTGACGAAGCCGTCGGCGAGGGTTTTCTCAACCGCCTCCTTGGCGCGCGCAGGGTCGGCAAAGTAGGTGTCGAAGCGGCTGCCGATCAGAAATTTCTTCGGCACTTCGGTCAGCTTTGCCAACTGCTCGTTGATATCGGTGATGCGCAGCTCGCGATCGACGACCACCATCGCATCGATGCAGGATTCGATAAGCCCGCGCGTGTATTCGTGTGATTGCCGCAGTTCCTGTTCAATTTTTTTCTGATAGGTGATGTCGCGGACCATCGCGCCCGCGCCCGTGACTTCGCCGGAGTGATCGTAAGTTGGAAACAGGACCACCCATGCCTGGAAGGAACTGCCGTCGCTCCTGACGCGGCGCTGCTCGTAGGCCGTCGCGCGGCCGGTCTTGATAACGTTGCCGATCGCGGCAGTTACTTCAGCGAGATTTTCGCGCGGCACGATCAGATCCACCCCGCGCCCGATAGCCTCGGCTGCGCTGTAACCGTAAAGCCGCTCGGCGCCGGGGTTCCACGATCGGAATGTGATTGACTTGGAGATACCCAAGATCGCGTCTTCCGATCCTTTGACGATCGACGCGAGCAGCGCCTGCTCCTGCTGCGCGCGACGCTGCTCGATTATGTTGCGGCCGATCCCGGAGACGCCGAAGATTTTCCCCGCCGCGTCACGGGTCGGAAACAGTATGACCGATGCGAGATATTCCTCGCCGCGTGGATTGGTGCCGGCTACTTCGTACGACAACGACTGACCCGTCGCGATTACCCGCTTGCAGGCGGCGATCGATGCCTCCAGGGCGTCGGCGGGAACGAAGCATTCGATGCCGCGACCGAGGGTCTGCTCAGCGCTGTAGCCGTAGAGTTTCTCCGCACCGCGGTTCCAGCTGATGATCTCAAGATCGGTTGAGGTCGTCAGGATAGCGTCTTCAGAAGCGTTGACAATCGTGGCCAGCAGCGCTTGCTCGCGCTCGACCTTTCTAATCTCGCTGATATCACGCGCGATGCCGCCCACGCCGTTGATTGCCCCGCTGGCGTCGCAGGTAGGAAAGATTCGCACCGACATGACGAACGAGCTGCCATCGGAGTTCGGTTGCGTCTGATCAAAACTAAGGGCCTCGCCAGTCCTCAAAACGTGATTGCAGGCGTCGACCTGTGACTGCAGGGCTTCGCGCGGAACAAACAGCTCGAGCCCCTGACCGATCGCCTGCTCGGCAGTGTAGCCGTAGGTTTTCTCGGCCCCACGATTCCAGGTTCTGATCTTGAGATCAGAAGAAACGCTGATGATCGCGTCCGCCGAGGCATTGACGATCGATGCGAGCGATGCCTGATCGCGTTCGGCGCGGCGCTGCTCGGTGATATCCCGGCCGATTCCAGCCATTCCGCAGATCGCTCCGTCGGCATCACGCGTCGGGAAGATCGCGACCGACGAAATGAAAACGCTGCCGTCGTCGCGTACCTGCCGCTGCTCGAAGCGCATCGGCTCGCCGATGGCGAGGACGCTACTGCAGAGCTCAGTCTGCAGCGCCAGTTCGTTCGGCGGTACGAAAAACTCGAGGCCTTTGCCAATTGCATCGGTGCGGCTGAGGCCGAAGTTCTTCTCGGCGCCCTGGTTCCAGGTGAGTATCTTGAGGTCGGGAGAAAAGCTGATGATCGAATCTTCCGAGGCGTTGACTATCGATGCGAGCCGAGCCTGCTCGCGCTCTGCTTCGCGTCGCGCCGTGATGTCGCGCATGATCGTGGTCATGCCGATGGGTTTGCCCGCCGAATCGAAAATTCCCGACGCGACCAGCGAGACTTCGACCACGGTTCCGTCTTTGCGCCGGATCCGCGAGTCGAGCTGGCGGACCCATTGCGGATTGTGCTGCAGTTCGGCCCAATCCTCGTCGATGTTCGCCTTCACCCAGTCGTGGGCTTCCGGAGCGACGTGAAGTTCGAAGATCGTCTGGCCGATTGCTTCGGCGGCGTTGAAACCGACCAGTTTCTCGGCGCCCTTGTTCCACGTCATCACGCGGTAGTTCTGATCGACGCTGACGATCATGTCGTCGGAGCTCTCGACCATCGCCGCGAAGAGCGCGTGCTCGCGCGCGGCGCGCTTTTGCGCGGTGATGTCGCGCACGATCGATGAAATGCCGACCAGCTCGCCCCTGGCGTCGAGGATTCGCGATACGACCACGGAGACATCGACCAGCGTGCCATCGCGCCTCTGCATCTCGACTTCAAGGCGGCGCACTTCGCCGGCCTGGTGGTCCGTGCCCATATCCTGCTGCATCACGGACTTCGCCAGCGCGTGATCGCGCGCGGGGATGTAGAATTCCGGGAACGATTGGCCGAGCGCTTGCTGCGCGGTGTAGCCGAGCAGGCGCTCCGCACCGCCATTCCAGGTCATGATTTTCAAGTCGGGCGAGATACTGATGATCGCGTCGTCGCAGCCCTCGATGATCGCGGCGAGCAGTTGGCGCGAGCGCTCGGCGCGCACGCGCTCGGTAATATCGCGGCCAAACCCGAGCAGCCGCTCGACTTTGCCGTCGGGCGTCAGGAGCGGCATCGCGACGATGCTCGCGGTGCGTGCGTTGCCTTTGAGCGACACAAATTCGAGTTGAAACTGCGTGCCCTCGCCGCGGCGCAACTGGTCGATGACTTTCTCGCAATCGGCTGACTTGCGCGCGTTGAAAGAAAAGATGTCTCTGCCAATCAGCTCCGCCGGTGCATCCGCCTCGAAGAGCGAAAGCGCACCGGAGTTCAACTCGATAACGCTGCCGTCGAGTCCGAATATCATCGCCGCGATCGGCCACAGGGAAATGTCGGATCGCAGCGATTGCGGAATGATTCGCTGATTCGATTGCTCCGGAAGTTTGAAGTCGGTGATCATCAGGAACCGCCTAAAATTTGATCCCTGCCGTCAGCCACAGTTCATTGCCGGCCGAACGATTTGCGGTTGCGAATTCGAAGTCATATTTCGCAGTAATCGTCAGCGGAACCGCGCCTACCTGGAATACCTTTCCCAGCAGCGGCCCGAGGCCGATGACGCGTCCCTCGTATCCGCCGAAGATCGCGCCACTTCCAGTATCGGGTGTCGTTTGCTGCAGGGCATAACCCGCAACGCCGGCGATAAATCCGTGCGGCAGATGCTGCGCGCCCACGAAGTCGGCGTGAAACTCCTGACCGCTGTGATACTTCGTCGCGGTGTTTTCACTGTTAATAGTGTAGCCGACGAAGAGTGAGGCGTGCCGACCGGTTTCAGGATCGAACCACGTCATGCCGATGTCGGGCTCGAGCGCCCATCGATTGAGACCGATATTGATGATGCGCTGCGACTCGTAACTGCCAGTCGGCACATAGACCGCAAGCGCTTCCATCAGGTGAAAGTTCCCAATCTTCCAGGACATCATCTCCGGCATCATCTCGAGATCGCCGAATCCGCCGATCGTGAGATCCTGGCTTGGACCGAGATGCCCTGCTGGACCAAGACGCAGAGACTGATCGGCGATCCGCTCCTGCAACAAGATCGCGACCGCCCAGTAGGCGCCGAGCAGACTGAAATTCGTCGTATGACCGATGAACTGCGCCTCGGTGTATGTGACCGTGTGAGCATCGGCGGCGAGCCGGCCGTTCGAGGTTGTCGAATTGTCGGTAGCGTCCTGGAAAAGAAAATAGTTTTTGGCGATTGTCGCGCCGGGGTTGGCAAGATAGCCCGAGAATAAATCCATCACGCCCGGCCGATACGAACTGACTCCGTATTCCGACGCACCTGCGGCGCTGCAATAGCAGCACGCGAACAGGATCGCGAGAATCGTGGCGAAAAGATGTTCTTCGCAGTGGCGGTTTCGACGATGCGGCATCGCTGGCTCCCCTCGCGGCAACATATTGATGTTGCGGGCGCGGCATTGCCCAGAGACTTTGGCGCAAGTTCGATGCCGCCGGGGCGCCAGCTTTAGACAATCAGGGATGAGACGCGGCGTGTCGATCCTGTTCGCCGACGAAACTCGAATCGCGCCGGTTGTGCCATTTTCATTGCGTCCCGAAATAGGGCGTTTCAGGATGTGACCGGCCGGTTGCGCGTTCGCCCGAAAGATCGCAAACGGCTAGGCTCGCAAGCATGGCACGAATCGAGTTGCGTCCCGATTTCATCTGGGGTGCGGCGACCGCTGCGCATCAGGTCGAAGGCAACAATCTCAACAGCGATTATTGGGCGATTGAACACACGCCCAACACGCCCTTTCTCGAGCCCTCCGGCGACGCCTGCGATCACTACCATCGCTATCGCGAGGACATTGCGATGTTGGCGCGGCTCGGCTTCAACGCCTACCGCTTTTCGATCGAATGGGCGCGGGTCGAGCCCGACGAAGGGCACTTTTCGATCGCCGAGCTCGATCACTACCGGCGCGTGCTGGGCGCGTGTCATGAAAATCGCATCGCGCCGATCGTGACGTTCCATCATTTCACTTCGCCGCGCTGGGTCGCGGCTGATGGCGGGTGGGAGGATCCGAAAACGGCGGAGCGCTTCGCGCGCTATTGCGAACGTGCCGTAAAACATCTCGGCGATCTCATTCACACCGCCTGCACGATAAACGAGGCGAATCTCGGCGCGTACCTGTACCTGACGGGCGAGGCTCGAGAGAAGATTGATCCCGCGCGCTCGAAATGGTTTTCCGCGGCGGCACGCAGCATCGGCGCCGATCCGGATCGCTTCGCGCCATACCTGATGTGTCATCAGATGAAGGCGCGCGACACGATGCTGCTGGCGCATCGCCGGTCGGCAGCCGCGCTTAAATCGTCGCCGCACAGGTTCCCGGTCGGCATCACGCTCGCGCTCGCGGACTTCCAGCCCGAGCCCGGATGCGAGCAGCGCGTCGCCGCGATTCGCGCCGAATGCCAGGACATCTTTTTCGAAGCTGCTCGCGGCGACGATTTCGTTGGAGTGCAGACCTATACTCGCCAGCGCATCGGCGAGAAGGGCACACTGCCGCCCGCGCTGGGCGTTGAAACGACGATCATGGGCTACGAGTTCTGGCCCGAGGCACTCGAGCCGACGATCCGCTATGCGAGCAAAATGGCGCAGGTGCCGGTAATCGTCACCGAGAACGGCATCGCCGCCACCGACGATACTCGTCGCGTCGAATACGTGCGGCGGGCGCTCGCCGGCGTCGCGCGATGCATCCGCGACGGCATCGATGTGCGTGGCTACTGCTACTGGACACTGCTCGATAACTTCGAGTGGAACTCCGGCTACAAGCCGACCTTCGGCATCGTCGCGATCGACTGGCAGACGCAGGAGCGCATGCCGCGTCCGAGCGCGCGATGGCTAGGCGATATCGCGCGCGCAAACGCGATCGAGACCGCAGACTAGAATTCTCGCAGGGTCACTTGAGAATCGAGTTCCACAGCGCGCAGTGATGGATCGTCGCGAAGTCCGACTCGAAGGCAATTGATCCCGGCGTGAATAAGATGCGCTTCGGATCGTTGGCCTGATACGGAGTCCATCGCGGTGAGCCGCCCGGGTCGCCCGAAGTGACGAAGCGAATCCAGTAGCCCCGCATCGCGGTCGCCAGGTTGCGCTGCGCCGGCGTTGCTGCCGGGTCGTGCGCGATCGAGCCAAAGACATATTGGAGTTCCGCGCTGTGAAACGATCCGAGCGGGATTTGCGCATTCTTAAAAAACATCGGCGGCGCGTTCGGGTCGTTGAATTCGTATTGGTAAACCGGCATCTGCGGCGCGAGCAGCACGCCAGCGTCGTTGATTCGACAACTCAGAAACGCATCACCGTTGGCTCCGGCGGCGGCCAGCGCGGGCTGCGAATAGTTGGCGAGCGGATAAGCGGCCAGCACCTCCTCGGCGCGGTCACCCAGCAGCGAATGCATCGCTTGATTGTAATGATCGGCAGTTACCTGTTTGCCGTATGCGAACATCAGCGTGCCTTCGTCGCGATTTGAACCATTGATCAGCGGCATTTTGCTGACACGCCCCGCCGCGATCGCTCTGGCTGGCTGGCTCGGCAACACCTTGCCGTCAACGATCGGCGCCCAGATCAAGCTCGCCCAACTGAGCGGATCGCCCGGCGCAGCGTCCACGATCTGCTCCGCGGTCTTGCCGCGCATGCATTTCGCGATGTCGGGTACGTTCGCACAGCCGAGCCTCGCGGCGATCTCGTCACCATGCACTTCCGCCTGGGCCAGCGTCTGAAAGGTTTGCAGATAGGGGCCGCTTTCGAGGATTGCACGCTGGAAAGTTCCCGCGGCGCTCGGCGTGACCATCAGCAATCCGGCGCTCATCGCGCCCGCCGACTCGCCCGCGACCGTCACGTTGCGCGGGTCGCCGCCGAACGCCGCGATATTATCGACGACCCATCGAATCGCAGCCCCCTGGTCGAGCAGCGCGTAGTTGCCCGATGTGTGGCGCGGGTCGGTCGCATCGAGAGCGCGGCTGGCGAGGTAGCCGAGCACGCCCAGTCGGTAGTTGATCGTGACGACGATCAGATTTCCATCGCGCACGAGATTGCTGCCATTGAACGGCGCTCCCGAACCGACCAGAAACGAGCCGCCGTGAATCCAGAGCATCACGGGCCGCGGCGTGGCAGGCTTCGGCGTGTAGATATTCAGATAGAGACAGTCTTCGGATCCATAGACCTTTAGCAAACCAGTAGCACTGAGTTGCGGGCACCAGGCTCGCGTACGTGTGGCCTCGAGCACGCCATCCCAGCTCGGATGCGGCACGGGAGGACGCCATCGCAAATCGCCGACCGGCGGCGCAGCGAATGGAATCCCCAGGTATTGGTAAACCCCGCCAACGATCTTGCCGCGGACCTCCCCGCTCTGGGTTTTCACAACCGGCGTCGGTGTCAGGGGCTCGTTCGATCCCGCTGCGAAAGTGTCGATCGCGAGCAATGTGCAACTCACGATCATCAGAAACACAATCGCGATATTGCGAAAATGAAAAATCGGCAGAGGGTGCTTGGTGCGGCTCATGACAGCGGAGACAATACCGCAACCGCATCGCCGAGCAAGGCAGGTTTACGACTGCGGAAATGTGAAGCTGCGAACGCTCTTCGAGACCACGAGCCCAGAACTGAGAATCTTACTTAAACGTAGCAGTCTATATTTGCGAGGCAGGTTCGCTGACGAACCTGCCTCGCATTTTGATGTTGGTATTCACGCGATTAACTATTCGCGAATCGCGCGCAGCGACGGCTTCGCGATCATGATAGTCGCAACCGCAATCGCCAGGAGCAATGCAATCGTGCCCATGGAGAACATGGCGATCTCCTTTCTTTTCTATGCGGCGCCGAGAATCTCTTCGCCGCGATCGTTATGATTTCCGCTGGTTGCGGCCGTGGTGCCGGGTGCGCGCAGGTGCTGGAGCGGTATCGCGCGGATCGCCTCGGAAGATCGCTCAACTCTTTGTCGATCGAGGAACTGATCGACTGAGTTCGCGATCCGCGCGGAACTGACTATTTGCTCAGCTGAGCGCGACCAGTGAGAAAACCACGTACGCCAGGGTGAGGAACGCGAAAGTCATTCCCGGCAGCTCGCTGAGCAGCGCGTTCTGCGACGCACGCACAGCAGCCCCTGACTCCACGCGATCCACCACCGGAGTAAGACCCGCAACATTCGCCTGATTCGCAGTAGTCATAGCAGCCATCGTCGTTACCTCCCGTAAACTTCTTGGCAGTGGCTAGAGCAAGAGCTTTGCCAAGGACGAAATCGTTGATTTTGCTGGGAAATTCCCGCCGACGGGGGATCTGAACTATTCGCGATTCGCAAACGTCTAATGGCCGTTGCGAGAAACGCCAAGCTTTGCGCGGGCAATCGCTCTCGCATCCGCTTCGCACGCCGCAGCCTCACATCGATTGCATGCAGTCCGTATCCGGCAGCTCATTGGATGACACGATTCGCGAGGATGTACGCTGATGTGTTCTTTGGCAGGACGCTACTGGACGTTCGGCCGTATCGAGATCGACCATTTCGTCACTGCGGCGTATCGATGCTAGCTGAAGCTCATGCCGGCGGGGCGGCATCAAGTGTGCACTGACTGAATGTCAGTCTCGCATGAGCAACCGAGCGGCTCACCGCCACCCGGTTGTCCCACCCTGCCGCGGCGTCTTATGGCGCCGCGGTCCTTCCATTTCTTACTCACGACTCGAACGAATGGCCCTCGTTGTTCTGCCGCATCCAAATCGTATGCACGGTAGGCACGCGCCCGATCGCGGCTCGCGACGCCTGCCGATCAATGGTTTGATCAAACAGCAATCGCAATGTCGTTGTCTGCGAAAAGGGTGGGGAAATGCCGAAGACGCTCGACGATCGAACGCTGCACGCGATGGATGCCTACTGGCGTGCGGCCAACTACCTCACAGTAGGGCAGATCTACCTGCGCGATAACCCGCTGCTGCGCGATCAACTGCGTGCCGAGCATATCAAGCCGCGGCTGCTCGGCCATTGGGGAACGTCGCCGGGACAGAATTTTGTTTACGTTCACCTTAACAGACTGATTTGCGAGCATGACGCCGATGTCATCTTCATTTCGGGACCCGGGCACGGCGGGCCCTCGCTCATCTCGCACACCTGGCTCGAAGGATCGTACTCGGAGGTCTATCCCGACGTGTCGCAGGATATGTACGGGATGCTGAAGATGTTTCGGCAGTTCTCGTCGCCGGGCGGAGTGCCGAGTCACGCGGGCCCTCACCTGCCGGGATCGATTCACGAGGGCGGCGAGCTGGGCTATTCGCTCGTGCACGCGTTCGGTGCAGCATTCGATAATCCTCATCTGATCGTTGCGTGTGTCATCGGCGATGGCGAGGCGGAGACCGGGCCGCTCGAAGGCGGATGGAAGGGCATCAAGTTCCTGCATCCGGGGCGCGACGGCGCGGTGCTGCCGATACTTCATCTTAACGGCTACAAGATCTCGGGGCCGACCGTGCTCGGCCGCGCAGCCGACGAGGACATCCGCCGACTGCTCGAGGGGCACGGCTACGAGCCGCATTTTCTCGAGGGTGATGAGCCGATCCTGATGCATCGCGAGTTCGCCGCGATCCTCGATCGTTGTTACGAGGCGATTCGCTCGACGCAGGACGAAGCGCGGCGCGACGGACTGCACCGCACGCCGCGATGGCCCGCGATCGTGTTGCGCACCCCGAAAGGCTGGACCGGGCCCAACGTCGTCGACCAGGTGAAGATCGAAGGCACGTTCCGCGCGCACCAGGTGCCGCTATCGGCGGTGCGCGAGAATCCCGACCATCTGCGAATCCTCCAGCAATGGATGCGCAGCTACAAACCAGAGGAGCTCTTCGATCGCCAGGGGCGTCCGGTCGAAGAGCTGCGCGCGCTCGCGCCCAAGGGCCTGAAAAGGATGGGCGCCAATCCGCACGCTAATGGCGGGCAGATCACGATCTCGCTCGACATCCCGTCGTTTGCCGACTACGCCGTTCCAGTTGAGATGCCCGGGACGGCGTATGTCGAATCGACGCGGCCGATGGGCAAGATGCTGCGCGACATCTTCACCCGCAATGCACGGCAGGCGAACTTCCGCCTCTTCTGTCCCGACGAAACCAACTCCAACCGCCTGGGCGACGTCTTCGATGTCGAGAATCGATGCCTGGTCAGCGAGATCCTGCCCGATGACGATCACGTCGCCGCCAACGGGCGCGTGATGGAGGTGCTGAGCGAGCATTCGCACCAGGGCTGGCTCGAAGCCTATACGCTGACGGGACGGCACGGTCTGTTTGCGACCTACGAGGCGTTTGCGATGATCGTCGATTCGATGGTTACGCAGCACGCGAAGTGGCTGAAGACCTGTGTCACCGAGCTGCCATGGCGCAAGCCGGTGCCATCGCTCAATTACCTGCTGACCTCGACCTGCTGGCGCAACGATCACAACGGGTTCAGCCACCAAGGTCCCGGTTTCATCGACACGCTCGTCACCAAGCAAGGCATCATTTCCCGCATCTATCTGCCGCCCGATGCTAACTGCCTGTTATCGGTGGCGGACCACTGTTTGCGCACCCGCAACTACATCAATTTGATCGTGATCGACAAGCAGCTCCATCCGGTGTGGCTCGATATCGATGCGGCGCGCGAGCATTGCTCGCTCGGCGCGACGATCTGGCCGTGGGCGGGAACCGAGAATGGCAAGGAGCCCGACGTCATCCTGTGCGCGGCGGGCGACGTCGCGACCGAGGAAACGATCGCGGCGGCCTGGATCTTCCGGCGCCAGTTCCCGGAGCTCAGCGTGCGCGTGGTCAATGTCGTCGATCTGATGCGCCTGTGGCCGCCCGACAAGCATCCGCACGGGATGACCGACGCGTACTTCAGGGAACTGTTCACCGAGAACAAGGATGTGATCTTCGCCTTTCATGGATATCCGGGCGCGATCCATCAGATTCTGCACGGCCGGCCCAATCCCGGGCGCTTCCACGTTCGCGGTTACGCCGAAGAAGGCACGACCACGACCCCTTTTGATATGCTGGTGCTAAATCGCGCGAGCCGGTACCACTTGTGTATTGAGGCGATGCGGCGGCTGCCCAAGCAGCAGGACAAGGCGCACGCGCTGATCGATTCGTGCAACGAACAGATCGACATTCACCGCAAGTACGTCGTCGAGCATCAGGAAGATATGCCCGACGTGCGCAACTGGAGATGGACTCCGGACTAGCGCGTCTGAGGTCACGCCTCGGGACGTGCGGTGCGAAGTCGCATGTCCCCGAGGCATCTTCATATGAGAGTTAGTCCACTGGCTGGCAAGCCGATCGATCCTGCAACGCTCGTCAACGTGCCGCGCCTCGTCACGTCCTATTACGCCGAGCATCCCGATCCGAAGATCGCCTCGGAGCGCGTCGCTTTCGGAACGTCGGGGCATCGCGGGTCGGCGTTCGATCGCGCATTCAATGAGGATCACATTGTCGCCATCTGCCAGGCGATCTGCATTCATCGCAAGCAGAACGGAATCGAGGGGCCGTTGTTCATCGGCATGGACACGCATGCGCTCGCCGAGCCGGCGTTCGCGAGTGCGCTCGAAGTGCTCGCGGCCAACGGCGTCGAGACGCTGATCGACAAGGATCGGCTCTACACGCCGACGCCCGGAATCTCGCATGCGATCATGTGCTACAACCGCGGCCGCAAGTCGGGCCTGGCCGACGGTATAGTGATCACGCCGTCGCACAATCCGCCGCCCGACGGCGGCTTCAAGTATAATCCGCCGAGCGGCGGACCTGCCGACACGCATACGACGAAGTGGATCGAAGACAAGGCCAACGAGTTTGTCACCAATGGTCTCAGCGGCGTGAAGCGGATTCCGTTTGCGCGCGCGATGAAGGCCGAGACGACGCGCACGCATGATTATATCGACGCGTACACGGCCGACCTTGGCAACGTCGTTGACATGGATGCGATTCGCAGCGCCGGCGTGAAGGTTGGAATCGATCCGCTGGGCGGCGCGGCGGTCCATTTCTGGCCGGCCGTTATCGAGCGCTACAAGATCGATGCGACGGTAGTGAGCGACGCCGTCGATCCGACGTTCCGCTTCATGACCGCTGATTGGGACGGCAAGATCCGCATGGATTGCTCGTCGCCATACGCGATGGTGCGGCTGGTCGGGTTGCGCGATCGGTTCGACGTCTCGTTCGGCAACGATACCGACGCCGATCGCCACGGAATCGTGACGCGCTCGCACGGTCTGCTGAATCCTAATCACTACCTGGCGGTCGCGATCTCGTATCTCTACCGTAATCGTTCCGGATGGCGCTCCGATGCGGGCGTGGGCAAGACCCTGGTCAGCAGCAGCATTATCGATCGGGTCACGAAAAAGCTCGGCCGCAAGCTGGTCGAGGTGCCGGTCGGGTTCAAGTGGTTCGTCGATGGCCTGGTCGACGGATCGATCGGCTTCGGCGGCGAGGAAAGCGCCGGCGCGTCGTTTCTGCGCAAGGACGGCAGCGCCTGGACGACAGACAAGGACGGCATCATCCTCGGGCTCCTGTCGGCCGAGATAACCGCGAAGACGGGACGCAATCCGGGCGAGATATACGCGGAGTTGACCAACGAGTTCGGCGCTCCGATTTATGAACGTATCGATGCGCCGGCGACTGCCGCCGAGAAGGAGATCCTGAAGAAGCTTTCGCCGAATAATCTGACAGCAAAGGAACTCGCGGGCGAGCCGATCCGTGAAGTCCTGACCAACGCGCCGGGCAATAACGAGGCTTTCGGCGGGATCAAGGTCGTCACCGAGAATGGATGGTTCGCGGCGCGACCGTCGGGCACCGAGGAAGTTTACAAGATTTACGGCGAGAGTTTTCGCGGCGAGGATCATCTGCGGCGGATCCAGGAGGAGGCACAGTCGATTATCGCGCGCGCCTTCGCCGACGCCGGCGCGGCGCGCAAAGGCTGACGCCATTGGCGAATGAGCAGACGATACTTTGCCTGAACGTCGGTTCGTCGTCCTGCAAATTCTCGATATTCGATCGCGACGACAAGCTTGTGCTGTCCGGCGAGGCCGCGCGAATCGGACTCGACGGCGGATCGCTCACGATGCGCACCGCCGACGGCCGCAAGACCGACCAGCAGCGCAATTTCAAAGGCATCGCCGAAGCCCTCGACGCGCTGGTTGACGAGACGCAGCGCGCGACGACGCTCACTGCCGATGCTGTTGGGCATCGCGTCGTGCATGGCGGCCTCAATCACGCTGCGCCCGAGCGAATCACGCCGGAGCTGGTCGCCGATCTGAAGCGCCTTATTCCTTACGACGAGTTGCACATGCCGGGGGCGATTGCGGGGATCGAGGCGATCACCAAACGCATGCCCGAACAGCCGCAAGTCGCATGCTTTGACACCGCGTTTCATCGCCGGATGCCGCTGGTCGCGGAGCGCTTCGCGCTGCCGCGCGCGCTCTACGATGAGGGGCTCCGCCGCTACGGCTTTCACGGCATCTCGTACGAATACATCATGCATTCGCTCGGGCCGAATCCGCCGCGCCGAATCATCATCGCGCATCTCGGCAACGGTGCGAGCATGGCCGCGATTCGCGACGGAGTCGGTATCGATACGACGATGGGATTCACGCCGACCGGCGGCTTCATGATGGGCACGCGCAGCGGCGACCTCGATCCGGGTGTGCTGCTCTACCTGCTCAAGGTCAAGGAGATGAACGCGCGCGAGCTGGAGAACCTCGTCGATCATCACGCGGGATTGCTCGGCGTGTCGGATCTCAGCTCTGACGTGAAGACGCTGCTCGAGAAGCGCCGCGCCGAGCCAGCCGCCGACCTCGCGATCAAGATTTTCTGTTACCAGATTCGCAAGCAAATCGGTGCATTCGCGGCAGCGCTCGGCGGCCTCGATCTGCTGATCTTTACGGCGGGCATCGGCGAGCGCGCGCCGGAGATTCGATCCGAGGTTTGCGCGGAACTAGAGCATCTGGGAATTGTGCTTGATGCGGAAAAGAACGGTTTGAACTCCGATACGATCAGTTCGATCGCGAGCCGCTGCATCGTGCGGGTGATTCGTACCAACGAGAACCTGATGATCGCCCGTCACACACGGGCGCTAATCTCAACCGAGGGGCGGAGCTGAGGGGAAAACATGCGCCATCCGGAACCGCTCGCTACGCAGCTTCACGGGGTGGAGCTGCTCTCAGAACTTGCGCTCGAGTTGCGCGCCTCGTGGGACCATTCCACCGACGACATCTGGCGCAGGATCGATCCTGAACTGTGGGATCTCACCCGCAATCCATGGGTCGTGTTGCAGTCTGCTTCCGAGGGAACGCTCAAGGACCTTGCTAATGACACCTCGTTTCGCCGCCGTGTCGAGGACCTGGTACTCGCGCGCCGCGCGTATGAAACCAGTCCGGCGTGGTTCCAGCGCGAGCATGCACACTCCGGTCTCGGTTCCGTCGCCTACTTCAGCATGGAGTTCGGCTTGAGCGAGGCGCTGCCGATTTATTCTGGCGGTCTCGGCAACGTTGCCGGCGATCAGCTCAAAGCGGCGAGCGATCTGGGCGTGCCGATCGTCGGAATTGGGCTGCTGTATCAGCAGGGCTATTTCCGCCAGGTTATCGACGCGGCGGGCAACCAGATGGAGCTCAATCCGTACAACTCGCCGATCCAGTTGCCGATCTCGCCGATGCGCGACGCGCATGGCGAACTGGTGCGGCTTGAGTTCGCGTTCCCCGGTAACAAGGTGTGGGTGCGGGCGTGGCAGGCGAAGGTCGGGCGCGTGATGCTCTATCTGCTCGACAGCAACGATCCCGCCAATCCTCCCTACGTGCGAGGTATCACGAGCGAACTATATGGGGGTGGTCCGGAGCTGCGCCTGCAGCAGGAAATGGTCCTCGGCATCGGCGGATGGCGGCTTTTGCGCCGTCTCGGCCTCAGGCCCGACGTCTGCCATTTGAATGAAGGGCACGCGGCGCTGGCGGTGCTCGAACGTGCCCGCGATTTCATGGACGAGACGGGACAGCCCTTCGACGCGGCGCTCGCGGTGACGCGCGCCGGGAATCTGTTTACCACGCATACGCCGGTCGCGGCGGGATTCGATCGGTTCGACGCGGGCCTGATGAAAATTTATCTCGAGCGTTACGCGACGAGCCAGCTGCGGATCGATTTGCACGATCTGCTCGCGCTCGGCCGCCTCGATCCCGAAGATCAGCGCGAGCCGTTCAACATGGCATATCTTGCGATGCGCGGGAGCGGCGCCGTCAACGGCGTCAGCCGTCTGCACGGCGAAGTGAGCCGCCGAATCTTCGCGCCGCTATTCCCGCGCTGGCCAACCAACGAGGTGCCGGTCGGCTCGGTCACTAACGGAGTTCATACGCCATCGTGGGATTCCGAATATGCTGACCGTTTGTGGACAGACACTGCCGGGCCGGAGCGATGGCTCGACACGATGGAGTCCACCGGCGACTCGATCCGCAGCGCGTCGGACGAGCTACTGTGGGGCCTGCGTACGGCGAATCGGCGCGAGCTGGTAACGCACACGCGCGAGATGCTGGCGCGCCAGATCGCCGCGATTGGCGGTTCCGAGCAGGAAATCACCACGGCACGCAACGTCTTCGATCCCAATGCGATCACGCTCGGCTTCGCGCGCCGCTTTGCCACCTACAAGCGGCCCGCGCTGTTGCTCTCCGATCCGGAACGCTTCGCGCGGATTCTCACCAACCCGCGATACCCGGTGCAGATCGTGATCGCCGGCAAAGCCCATCCTGCTGACAACGAGGGCAAGTCTCTTATTCACAAGTGGATCGAGTTCGTGCGGCGGCCCGACGTGCGGCCCCATGCGGTGTTCCTTGCCGACTACGATCTCCATCTGGCGGAGCGGATGGTGCAGGGCGTCGATGTCTGGATCAACAATCCGCGCCGGCCCTGGGAAGCGAGCGGCACCAGCGGCATGAAGATCCTCGTCAACGGCGGGCTCAACCTTTCGGAGCTCGACGGATGGTGGGCGGAGGCCTACACGCCCGAAGTGGGATGGGCGATCGGCGACGGCAAAGAGCATGACGACGACCCCGGATGGGACGCGGTTGAGGCGCAGCAGCTTTACCAGCGGCTCGAGCAGGAAGTTATCCCGACGTTCTACGACCGCGACCAGCAGGGGATGCCGCGCGCGTGGATCGCGAAGATGCGTGAGAGCATGGCGCGCCTGACGCCGCAGTTCTCCGCCAATCGCACGGTGCGCGAATACACCGAGAAATATTATCTTTCCGCCGCGAGCGCGGTGCGGCGCCGCGAGGGCGACGCCGGCGCGATCGGCGTACAAATCCGCAACTGGCAGCGAATGCTCTCGCAGCACTTCCCGCGCCTTCGCTTCGGCTCGCTTGGCATCGAGTCATCGGCGGAGTCGCATTTGTTCACGTTGCAGGTCTATCTCGATGAAATCGATCCCGACGCAGTCAGTGTCGAGCTTTTCGCCGACATCGACGCGCACGGTCCGCTCGAACGAGTCAGAATGACGCGCGATGTGCCGCTGGTCGGCGCCGTCAACGGATTCGTCTTCGTCGCGACCGTGCCGGCCAAGCGGCCCGCGGCGGATTACACGCCGCGGATCGTTCCTTATCATCCCGACGCGAGCGTGCCGCTCGAGGCCAACGAGATCATCTGGCAACGCTGATCGCCGCGGCGTGCGTGAATCGGGTATGATCCGATCGCGATGTGCGGGCGCTTTACACTCACGCGGCGCGACGGGCGCGAGATCGCCGAGCTGCTCGGCGTCGATCTGCGCGAGTTCGCGGATCATTTGCCGCGCTACAATATCGCGCCGACGCAGCATCACTATATCGTCACGACGCGATACGAGAATCGGCAGGTTAGCCTCGCCAAGTGGGGGCTCGTCAATTCGTACGCCAAGGATGCGAGCCGCGCCGCGCAATGTATCAACGCCAAGGCCGAGACCATCGACACGCGTGGTGCATTCAAGGACGCGTTCAAGAATCGCCGCTGCGTCATCCCGGCCGACGGCTTCTATGAATGGATCGGGCCGAAAAACAAGCGCGAGCCGCGCTGGATTCATCCGCGCGACAAGGGGCTGATACTTTTCGCCGGCCTCTACGAATCATGGTTTCCCGAGCCGAACCGGCCCGAACTGACGTTCACGATCGTCACCTGCGACGCCAACGAAACTGTCGCGCCGATTCACGATCGAATGCCGGTGATCCTCGCCGATCGCGATGCCGAAGACTGGATGAACCCGCGCGAAGCCGATCCGGTGGGACTCAAGCGCCTGCTGGTCCCGGCGCCCGCAGATCTTCTGATCGCAACGCCGGCCTCACCGCTCGCCAACAACGCAAGAAACGAAGGGCCCGAGCTGCTCGTCTCCCCTCCGCAACAGGCTGCGCTGTTGCTGTAACTACGCGATAAGTCGGCGCGATTTAATTCGTTGTTAAGCACTGATTGCTTGCAACTCCGCGGGCCACAAGGGTAATTTGCGGCAAAGATGAGGTCCGCGCTGGACCCTTGGCGGCCATCGTGGTCGGCCGCCGGCAAGGTCTCATTGAATGCTCGGCATCGCCACACTTAATCCGCTTTCGCCGCAGGCGCATTCGATCTCCAGTCTGTTCGTCGGCATTCTTTTTTTTCTTTTTGCGATTTTTCTGCTCGTCACCTCGTTGATCACGATAATCGTGCTGCGCTTTCGTGAGCGGCCCGACGGCGGCGAGCCGCGTCCGGTGTTCGGCTCGCGGGTGATCGAGATCACCTGGACTGCGATCCCGTTCCTCAGCCTGGTGATCATCTTTTTCTTCATGGTGCGAACTATGCACGCCGCCGATCCGCCGCCCGGCGACCGCAAGCCCGATATCGACATCGTCGGACATCAATGGTGGTGGGAGGCCGACTATCTACAATCAGGCGTAATGGCCGCCAACGAGATTCATATCCCGGTCGATACTCCGATCCTGGTTCAGGTCGATTCCGCGGACGTGATTCACGATTTCTGGGTGCCGGAGCTGGCGCGCAAGGTCGACGCCGTGCCGGGCCATCCAAATCACCTGTGGCTACAGGCCGATCAGCCCGGAGAGTACCTCGGCGCGTGCGCTGAGTTCTGCGGCCAGGAGCACGCCTGGATGCGAATCAAGGTCATCGCGCAATCCAAGGAGGACTTCGACGCGTGGCAGCGCGCGCAACTGAGCGTGCCGGCTACCCCGGCGGACGGCGAGGCGGGGCAGGGCGCCAAGCTGTTCGTCGCCGACACCTGCGTTAACTGCCATACGATCGTCGGCACGCCCGGCAATCAACGCATCGGTCCGGACCTGACCCATATCGCGAGCCGCACCACGCTCGGCGCGGGTGCTGCCGAGAACACGCAGGAGAATCTCTACCGATGGCTCAAGGATCCTGATTCGATCAAGCCGCAGAGCCATATGCCCAATTTTCAACTGAGCGACGCCGATGCGCACGCGCTGACCGCTTACCTGGAGACGTTGAAATGAGTCAGGCCGTCGCGCCCGAAGCTGTCGCCGCGTTGCCCGTCGCCGAGAGTCACGAGGGCCTGCTGGCCTGGGTCACCACGGTCGATCACAAGAAGCTCGGCATCCTGTATTTCATCTCGTCGTTCTCGTTTTTCGTGATCGGCGGGATCGAGGCACTCGTGATGCGCGTGCAGCTCGCCGCACCTGGCCTGCACATCGTTTCGCCCGACATGTTCAACCAGCTTTTCACGATGCACGGCACGACGATGATCTTCCTGGTGGTCGTGCCGATGCTGCTGGGTTTTATGACCTACCTGGTCCCGCTCATGATCGGCGCTCGCGACATGGCCTTTCCGCGCCTCAACGCGATGAGCTTCTGGACGCAGGCCTTGGGCGGCATCCTGCTCTACTTCAGCTTCGCCGCGGGCGGCGCCCCGAACGCGGGGTGGTTCGCCTACGCGCCGCTCAGCGAACACGCATACACATCGTTACTCGGAGTGGACTATTGGGCGATCGGCCTGGCCGCGATTGGAATCGGCACGCTGGCGGCGGGCCTCAACTTCATCGTGACCGTGATCACGTTGCGCGCGCCGGGAATGCGCATGTCGCAGGTGCCGCTGTTCGTGTGGATGAGCTTCATCAACTCGTGGCTTATCCTGCTCGCGATGCCGATTATCAACGCGTCGATCGTGCTGCTGGTCGCGGACCGATTCCTGTACAGCAATATCTTCAATCCGTCCGGCGGCGGCTCGGCGATGCTCTGGCAGCATTTCTTCTGGGGCTTCGGACATCCTGAAGTCTACATCATGATACTGCCGGCCTTCGGCATTATCTCGGAAATCGTGCCGGTGTTCTCGCGCAAGCCGATCTACGGTTACGAATTCGTCGCGGGCTCGACGCTCGCGATCGCGTTCCTGAGCTTCACCGTCTGGGCGCATCACATGTTCGCGGTCGGGATGGGCCACTACTGGGATGCGGTGTTCGCGGCTTGCACGATGCTGATCGCGGTGCCGACCGGGATAAAGATCTTCAACTGGATCGCGACCATGTGGGGCGGCCAGCTCCGGCTTAAGACCGCGATGCTGTTTGCGATTGCATTCCTGGTCACGTTCACGATTGGCGGGCTTACGGGCGTGGCCTTCGGTGTCGTGCCGATCGACTGGCAGTTAACTGATACCTATTTCGTCGTCGCGCACTTTCATTTCACCGTCTTCGGCGGCGCCGCGTTCGCGATGTTCGGCGGCTTCTATTACTGGTTCCCGAAGATGTCGGGCCGGATGCTGAGCGAGCGCATCGGCAGGTGGCAGTTCTGGCTGACCGTGATCGGCTTTTACCTGACGTTTTTCGTTCAGCATTTCCTCGGCATGATGGGCATGCCGCGGCGGGTTTTCACCTATCCTGATTTGCCCGGATGGGCGACGCTCAACCTCATCTCGACCTTCGGCGCGTTCATGCTCGCCGCGGGGGTTCTGCTGCTAGTCTGGAACATCTATGTCAGCCGCCTCAATGGCGAACGCGCGGGCGACGATCCGTGGGACGGCTGGACGCTGGAATGGCTGACGACCTCGCCGCCGCCTGAAGAGAATTTCGATCGGGTGCCGCCGATCCGCGGCCGCCGGCCGCTGTGGGATCTGAAGCATCCTGACCGCACCGATGCTGTGCTGGATAAGGCGGGGCTCTAGCGATGTCGAAGGCGAAACTCGGAGTCGCGATGTTCATCGTGTCGGAAGTTAACTTCTTCCTGCTGTTGATCGTCGCCTACGCCTTCTACCACGCGTATCCCGGTGCGGGCCCGACCGCTGCGGACAGCCTCGACGTTCCGCGCACCGCGGCCTTTTCGGTGCTGCTGTTTTCGAGCAGCGCAACTATGTGGATGGCGGGTCGATGCTATCAGCGCGAAGGTCAGCGCGGCGTCGCCGTGTGGTTGATCCTCACAATTCTGCTCGGCGGTGCGTTCCTGCTCGGGCAGATCTACGAATACATCGAGCTCTATTCACACGGAGTCACGTTCAGCCGCAACATGTTCGGGACGACGTTTTTCACGCTGACCGGCTTTCACGGTATCCACGTGTTCGTCGGCCTGACCGCGATCGCAATCGTCGCGTGGCTGGTGCTGCTGGGCGAGATGAAGGAGAAGGAGCGCCACGTCCAGGCGTTCGAGGCGGTGAGTCTCTACTGGCACTTCGTCGACGCGGTCTGGGTGGTGATCTTCACCCTCGTCTACTTGTGGGCGTTCCTATGACCCTCGGCGCTTTCATGCTGACCGCCTGGGATTTCGAGCCGTCGATCGTTATCGGCTGCGCGGCCCTGCTCGCGGGATATTTCGCGGCGAGCCCGCGCCCATTCTCGCGTGCGGCGTGGTTCGTCAGCGGCGTGGTCGTAATGTTCCTCGCGCTGGTGTCGCCGCTCGACGCGCTCGCCGATAACTACCTGTTCAGCGCGCACATGGTTCAGCACATGCTGCTGATCCTCGTCGTTCCACCGCTGCTGATTCTCGGGCTGCCCGCGACGCTGATCGAACGCGCGCTCAAGCTTCCTGGCGTTGCGCGCGGCGAGCGAATCCTCGCACAACCCGCGCTCGCATGGACGATCGGCATCGCGACCGAATGGCTGTGGCATTGGCCCGCGTTTTACAATGCGGCCCTCGCGTCCGAGAGCCTCCATGTCGTCGAGCATCTCTGCTTCCTTGTCAGCGCGGTGATTTTCTGGTGGCCGATCTTTGCGCCGCTGGCGCGATGCCGGCTCGCGCCACTGGCCGCGATGCTCTACCTGGCCGCCGGCGCGCTCGCTGGCAGCTTGCTTGGAATCCTCCTCACGTTTGCGGACGCGGGCCTTTATCCGGCGTACCTCAAGCCGAACGACGTGTACGGAATTCTCAGTCTCGTCCGCGACAGTTGGGGAATCACGGCGGCGGCCGATCAGCAGCTCGGCGGGCTGTTGATGTGGGTTCCGGGCGGCGCCGTATTTCTGCTCGCAATCATCGCGGTGATGGCGCGCTGGTACGGCGAAGAACGCGTCACGGCGGGCATTTACGCACATCATCAAGGAGGCGCGAACTAGCTCATGGCATCGGAGAATGGACAGAGCGGCGCGTTTCGCGCGATCGACAAATCGGACTGGAACATTCCGCAGCCGGCGAAGCTGCCCAATCCGACGTTTTGGCCGGCTGCGATGGCGCTCGGAATCAACTTCGCTTTTTTCGGTGTGGTGACTTCATGGGCATTCACCATCGTTGGCGCCGGGCTCTTCGCCCTATCGCTCGGCAAATGGATCGGAGAACTCGTGCATGACGAATGAGACGCAGCAAAGCGGCGAGGCGCTGAGCCCCGAGCGCAGGGCGTTTCTCGGCAAGCTCAGCATGGCGCTCGCGGGGATCGCGGCGATGTTCGTCGCGGTGCCGGTAGTGGGATTTATCCTCGGCCCGCTGATCAAGAAGACGCCGCAGGGCTGGCGCAATATCGGCCGCCTCGAGGAGTTCATCGTGGGCACGACGGTCAAGGTGAACTTCCGCGATCCGTCGCCGCTTGCGTGGGCTGGCGTAACCGCCGAGAGCGCGGCGTGGCTGCGCCGCACGGGCGACGACACCTTCATTGCATTCGCGATGAATTGCACTCATCTCGGCTGTCCCGTGCGCTGGCTGCCATCCGCCAATCTTTTTATGTGCCCATGTCATGGCGGCGTTTACTACAACGACGGCAGCGTCGCGGCCGGTCCGCCGCCGCATCCCCTGTCGCGCTATCCGGTACGCGTCGTAAACGGAATCGTGCAGATTCGCACGAGCCCGGTACCGATCGTCTAAGCGGAGGCTGCCTTGTTCACCCTGCTGAAGCGCCTCGTCGACGCCTTCGAGAAACGCACCGGCCTCATAAAGCTGATGACGGACCTCGCCGAGCATCCGGTGCCGCCGGATACGGGATGGTGGTACGTGTTCGGCAGCGCGACCCTGGTCGCATTCATGATCCAGGTCGTGACCGGTATCGCGCTGGCGACGACCTACATCTCATCGACCGGCGATGCCTACGCATCGCTGCAGTTCATCACGCACCAGGCGATGTTCGGCAACCTGCTGCGCGGGATGCATTATTTCGGTGCCTCCGCGATGGTGCTGCTGATCGGCATCCACATGGGACAGGTGTTCCTGATGGGATGCTACAAATATCCGCGCGAGTTCAACTGGGTGTCGGGCGCGATCCTGTTGTTCCTCACGCTCGGGATGGGATTCACGGGACAGCTCCTGCGCTGGGATCAGAACGCGGTGTGGTCGGTCGTCGTCGGTGCGGAGCAGGCGGGGCGCACTCCCTTCATCGGCCAGACGATGGCGCATTTTCTGCTCGCCGGGAATACGCTCGGCGGCGCGACGCTCAGCCGCTTCTTCGCGTTCCACGTGTTTTTCATCCCGGCGATTATCTTCGCGGTGGTCGGGATTCATCTGTATCTCGTGATGCACGACGGAATCTCGGAGCCGCCCGTCGCTGGCGAGCCCGTCGATCCCGATACTTACGATGCGAAGTACGAGAAGCTCGTTCATGAGCGCGGCGTGCCGTTCTGGCCCGATGCTGCGTGGCGTGATGCGGTCTTTTGCGCGGCAGTCGTCGTCGCGGTGTTCCTGCTCGCGCTGACCTTCGGACCGCCGCTCCTGGGAGCTCCGCCGAATCCGAGTCTGCTCGCACGCGACCCGCGTCCCGACTGGTATCTCGTGTGGTACTTCGCCGTGCTCGCGTTGATTCCGCATGGATGGACCACGCCGGTAATTCTGCTCTCGCCGATGGTGGGATTGGTGATCCTGCTCGTGGTTCCGATCGCATCGAACAGGGGCGAGCGTCATGCGTCGCGACGGCCGTGGGCGGTCGCATCGGTGCTGACGATCGTTCTGATGATCGGCACGCTATGGGTTGAGGGGGTGCGCGAGCCCTGGTCGCCCGATTTCACCGCCGAGAAGCTGCCGCCGTCGATAGTCGCGTCGAATGACGCATCGATCGCCCAAGGGGCGGTACTGTTTCACGAAAAGGGATGCGAATATTGTCACGCAGTGAGCGGCTACGGCGGGCATCGCGGGCCGGATCTCACCTACGTTAGCGATCGGCTGACGCGCGACGACCTGGTGATCAGGATCATGAACGGCGGCTACAACATGCCGTCGTTCTCGGCGAATCTGAAGCCGGGCGAACTCGATGACATCGTCATGTTCCTGGGATCGCGCAAGCACACGTACGAATCCTCGGCAGCCCAATAGAGGCAAATCGGCATTTTCTTGCCGCGCATCGGGCGCGAGCGTCCGTCTAAGGTCGCTAGCCGTGAGTATCGTCGCTTCGGATGTCTCTCCATGAGCGATTGAGCGAGACTTATCTCGTCCTTCCTGCTCCTGACTAAGCAACACATTCCATCGACGCCGAGTTCGCCGTGGCATGCGATTTGAATTGAGACCTGAAATCGCGTGGAGCTCTCACTCCTCGCGGAGTTCGAGAGATGGTTCACGCTGAGAGTCGGGTTACCCTGGGACTGACGTCTTCCGCATCGCGCCTGAGCTTCAGCGAGCGTTCGGAGGTGACCTTTCATTCGGCGCCAATCTGGATCGGGTTCGGCTTGGCGGCGCTGGTGTGTGCGTTGGTGTCGGCAGTTGTGGGTTGGGCGAGCTACAACTTCGAAGCCAGTGCGCAATGGGTAGAGCATACGCACTTCGTGATGGAGCACCTGGGAGCGCTCCGTTCGTCGATCAGCGAAGCGGAGAACGCGCAGCGTAACTTTATTATCAGCGGACAGTTGGCGCGGCTGGATTCGTTTGCCAACGCCGAGCGCGAAACCCGCGAGAATCTCGCCGCGCTTCGCAAACTCACGGCCGACAATCCCGCGCAGGTTCGCAATCTCGATCGGATCTCGCCGCTGATTGATAGACGGCTCGAGTTCCTCGACCAGGGGATCGAGATCCGCAAGCGCTCCGGCAATCAAGCAGCCGAGGACTTCATCGTTGCGCACTCCAGCGGCGGCCTTGGAAGCAAGGTGCGCGACCTTATTCGTCTGATGAGCGCTGACGAAGATGGCTTGATGGCGACGCGAACAACGGCGGAGCATCGCGCCGCGCGCCTTGCGTATCGCGTGATTTCTGTCGGCTGGATCTTCGGCTTTGTGTTTCTGTCGATCACTGGCGTCTACATCGGCCTCGCGCTTGGCGGCCTTCGGAGGGCGACCGAGCTTGCGGCAAGTCGCGCGCGGCAGCTCGACGCTGCCGAGCTCAAGCTGACGGCCAACACGGAAGTCCTGCAATCGGTATTCGCGTCGATGGGCGAGGGCGTGATCGTTTCGCTGCAAGACGAAGCCGAGCCGCAACTCAATCCCGCCGCGCGCCAACTGCTTGGAATCGCGGACGCTCCGGGAGGATTTGCGCGATGGCTCGCGGGGGCGGAAATCGTCTCCGAGCCCGAAGGTCGGCTTTCAAACGGCGCCAGTCCCTTTGCGCTCATCGCCAATGGTGCGAATCGCGACGATATCGAGCTGACGATCCGCGATGGCGGCGGGTCGATGCGCCGCTTCGTTGCGAGTCTACGCCCGCTGCGCGACGAGAAAAGCGCGATTCGCGGCGGCGTGCTCGTGTTTCGCGACGACACTGAGCGCAAGCGCCTCGAGGAAAGCCAGGGTGCCCTGGCCGCGATCGTCTCCGCGACGCCCGACGCAGTCGTATCGATCGCCCCCGACGGGATGATTCGCAGTTGGAATCGCGGCGCCGAAGCCATGTACGGACACACCGCCACCGAAGCTGTCGGACAGTTCTACGAGACCTTGGTCGTATCGGAGGATCTGCGCCCGGAATTTCGTGCTGCGCTGCGCCGCGTTGCATCCGGTGACTGCTCGGTTCAGTTCGAGACGCGCCGGCTCAGAAAGACCGGCATCGAGTTCGACGCATCGATTACCGATTTTCCGATCGCGGATGAAACTGGCCGAGTCTCGATCGGTTCGATTGCGCGCGACGTGACCGAAAGCAAACGCGTCGAGCGCGAACTTATCGCGCGCACCGAAGAGCTGTCGCGCTCCAACGGCGAGCTCGAGCAATTCGCCTACGTCGCGTCGCACGACCTGCAGGAGCCGCTGCGCATGGTCACGAGCTACTTGCAGCTCATCGCGGGGCGCTATCGGGGCAAGCTCGACTCCGATGCCGACGAGTTCATCGCCTTTGCGGTCGATGGTGCGACGCGGATGAAGCAGCTCATCGACGATCTGTTGCATTTCTCGCGCGCGGGCCAGGCCCCGCGCCACGAGCCGGTCGACATGAATCGCGTCCGTGACGAGGCGGTTGCCAATCTTCATCTTGCGATCGACGAAGCGAAGGCCCATATCACCAGCGATACGCTGCCAACCTTGCTCGGCGATCCGGTGCGGATGCGCGAGCTGCTGCAGAATCTGCTCGAGAACGCGGTCAAGTTCCGCGCCGAAAAGCCGCCGGAGATCCACGTCGGCTGTGTGCGGCACGCAAACGAATACATCTTCTCGGTGCGCGACAACGGTATCGGGATCGCGCCGCAGTACCAGGAACGAATCTTCGTGATGTTCCGGCGGCTGCACGGGCGCGAGGCGTATCGCGGCACCGGCATCGGGCTGGCCATCTGCAAGCGCGTCGTCGAGCGGTTGCACGGACGAATCTGGGTTGAATCGGCGCCCGGCACCGGCGCGACGTTTTTCTTTTCAATTCCGTGTGGCGAAGGAGGCGGACGGGATGAGCGAGCCCGCGAGCTGGAAGGAAGTGGACATTCTGCTGGTTGAAGATAATCCCGGTGACATCCGGTTAACGATGGAATTGCTCAAAGAGAGCAAAATTCGTAACCGGATCGAAGTCGTGACCGACGGCGAATCCGCAGTCGATTTCCTCTATCGCCGGGGCCCCTACGCCAACGCTTTCCGGCCCGACCTGGTGCTGCTCGATCTGAACCTGCCTGGCAAGGACGGGCGCGCGGTGCTCGAAGAAGTGAAGAACCAGCCCCAGTTCCGGCAGATCCCGGTAGTAGTATTGACCACCTCGTCGGCCGATGAAGACGTGTTGCGCAGCTACGATCTGCGCGCCAATTGCTACATCACCAAGCCCGTCACTATCGACCAGTTCACGCGCATCATCCAGCAAATCCAGAACTTCTGGCTGACGATCGTCAAGTTGCCGGAGGCATGATGCCCGAGGGAACGATCAAAGTCCTCCTAATCGAGGACAACCCCGGCGACGCGCGCCTGGTTGAGATTGCACTGAGTGAAAGTCCCAGCGATCGCTTCGAGCTGAGCATCGCCTCTCGCCTCTCGCATGGAATCGAGATCCTGGCGCGTAGCCGGATCGATATCGTGCTGCTCGACCTGTCGCTGCCGGATTGCCTGCCGCAGGAAACCGTGTCGCGCATCGCCGCGGCCGCACCGCATCTGCCGATCGTCGTCTTGACCGGCTACGAGGACGAGCGCTTCAGCCGCGAGGTCGTGAGGCTCGGCGCCCAGGACTACCTGGTCAAGGGCCAATTCGACAGCCGTCTCCTGGCGCGCGCCCTTTACTATGCGATCGAACGGAAGCGCTCGCGCGAGGAGCTGGCGCGCGCGCGCGACGCCGCCGTCGAAGCCGCCGGGCACGAGGCTCGCTTCCTTGCCAACATGAGTCACGAGATTCGCACGCCGATGAACGCGGTTATCGGCATGACGCGGATGCTCCTCGACACTCCCCTCGATCCCGATCAACGCGAGTTCGCCGAGGCGGTATGGAACAGCGCGCACGCGCTGCTCGGCGTTATCGACGACATCCTGGAGATCTCGAAAGTCTCATCCGGCAAGACCACCCTGCGCGAATCCGAGTTCAGCCCCACCGCCGTGGTGGAAAGTGTGATCGAGCTTTTCGCCGAGCGAATTCAGAACAGCGAGATCCAGCTCGCCTCGCTGGTCGATGGCGACGTACCGGCCGCGCTCCGCGGCGATCCCGGGCGGCTGCGGCAGGTATTGATCAACCTGGTCGGCAACGCCGCCAAGTTTACCGTGCACGGCGAGATTTCGCTCGCGGTGCGCAAGCATTCGGAGACCCAGGATGCGGTGATGCTGCACTTTACGGTCGCCGATACGGGACCCGGAATCCCAATCGAAGCGCAGCAGAAACTGTTCGCTCCGTTTTACCAGGCCGACAACTCGATGACCCGCCGCCACGGCGGCACCGGACTTGGGCTGGCGATCTCGGCACAGATAGTCGAGCTGATGGGCGGGCAGATCGGCGTCGAAAGCACGCTCGGCCATGGCGCCACCTTCTGGTTCACGGCGGCATTCGAGCGGGCGCCTGGTAAATTCCAGACCGAGGGACAATTGCGCCGCCTCTTATGGGGCACGCGCGTGATGGTGGCCGATCCGGCAGCCGTAAGCGCCCGATTCCTCCGCCGCCAACTGACTGGCTGGGGCCTCGAGTGCGATAGCGTATTAACCGGAGAAGAAGCCCTCGCCACGCTTGCCCGCACCACTTCTGACGGCAATCCCTATCGGCTCGTTGTGGCCGATTCGCAGCTCGCAACGGCGGACGATTACGAATTGACTCGCGCGATTCGTGACGATCCTCGCTATGGATCCCCCAAAATGGTTGTGGCTTACCTGCTGGGTCATCGCCCGGACGAAGAAGCGATGCGCAAGGCGGGTATCTCGGCGTGGTTTCCCAAGCCGGTGCGTCAATCGCAGCTCTATGATCGCCTCGCATCTGCACTGGCGGGCCAGTTGCAGAGCCATCACGAGTTCGATCTTGCGCGATCGAAGCCCGGCGCGCTCGACATCACCTCGCGGCAGATCCCGCAATCGATAAGACAGCATGCGAAGGTTCTTCTGGCCGAAGATCATCCGGTTAACGAACGCGTTGTAATGCGGATGCTCAAACGGCTCGGATTTTTTGCCGACGCCGTGCACAACGGGCGCGAGGTTTTGAGCGCCGTAAGTGCGCAGGGTTACGACCTGATCTTGATGGACTGCCAAATGCCGGAGATGGACGGCTACCAGGCGACGCGCGAGATTCGCGCCCAAAGCCTCGAGCATCAGCCGGTGATCGTGGCGCTCACCGCGCATGCGCTCGAGAGCGATCGCGAAAAATGCATCGCAGCGGGAATGGATGACTATCTGAGCAAACCGGTGCAGCCCGAGGATCTTGCTCGCGTTATCACGAAATGGCTGGCAAAGCCCGCCGCCGAAACCGATCATCCAGCGATTGATAGCCAACCTCCAATTGCGGGGCAGGAAGATGATGAATCGCCGATCGATCCCGCAGCGATAAGTAAGCTCGGCGATCCTGACGACGACAGCTTCGCTCTCCAGATGATCGACGTCTTTCTAAATGACCTGCAGCAGCGGCTGGCGACGATCCGCGAGGCATTCGCGAACCGCGATTCCGCGGCGCTGGCGCAGGTGACTCATACGCTCAAGGGCAGTTGCAGCCATTTCGGCGGACGGCGCCTGATGCGTATCTGTGCAGAAGTGGAACGGGCGAGTCGCGCGGGTGCCGTTGAGGGGTTGGGTGAACGAATCGAAGAGCTGCTGAGGGAGGCGGCGCGTGTGTCGGCCGCACTGGAAGTGCATCGTGCTCCGCAAGCGCGCGCTTCTTAGGCGGGTCGGCATGGTACAAGAGCGGTCGGAAGTCCTCGTAATTGATGCGTCTGACAGGGCGTGATAAGTGTCTCACTCCTGCAGCGCCGATACGCTCGGCTCGGGGGGCGGCGTACCCAAGTGGTTAAGGGAGAGGTCTGCAAAACCTCCACGCATCGGTTCGAATCCGATCGCCGCCTCCATTTTTATCCTCAAACTGATCCAATATGTCAGATCAGGATCCGGCTTAGCGCCTGCCGGCGCACATGACGATGTGATCATGTGCCGGTTGGTCTGGCCGCGCGCCGGTCACAATCACCAAAAACCGTCCAAAAATCTTCCGCGATGAGTCATCTCCCGCGAGCGATATTCTTCGTATCATTTGAAATAGCGCTTTCACCGACATGGTACTAAGGGCCAATGGCTGAAGTCCGAATCGCTACGTAGTATTTCGGCGTCAGGGGGAAAATCACGGTTCGTATAAACGGTCGATCAACCACAACCATCGGAGGAATGGTCGCAATGAATCAACTAATCAAGAAAGTGAGTATGCTCGTCCTGGTCGCCGGTCTGCTTCCAATCAACTCGTGGGCGCAGGATACCGCCCCTGCAACTCAGGCCAAGGCTGAGATGAAGAATGACGCGTTGGCTGGATTGGGACGCGAGGAGTTCGAAAATCGCCGCCAGGAAATCGTCGTCGCCAACATGAAGTTTTCCAACGATGAACAAAAAACAAAGTTTCTTGCGATTTACGTTCCTTACCAGGAAAAGCTCATGAACAACCTCAAGCAGCGTAAGAAGCTGCTTGACGAATACCAGAACGAGCAGCAAAACGGCGTAATCTCGGATGCCGATGCGACCAGGATTCTCAATGCTAACCTCATACTGGACAGAAATCGGGTGATCGCCGAGTCAACTTACCTGCACTCGCTGAAAAGCGTCATGCCGATGGAACAGGCATTGCGGGCCTACGAAATCGATGAGCGACTGAATGCATTCTATTTGAATGACATCCTCGGTACGATTCACTTGGTGAAGTGACGATTTGATGAAGCACGACGCACCTGGTCAGCGCTGGATCTGGCTGGGTGCGTCTGTTTCACTTTTTGCTGAATACTAAATTCGGTTCGCCGCTCGAAAAGCCACACCAGCACGCATCCGGAAACGTAACATCGCTTCGGATATCCAGCGCATTACTGCGCACACAAAGTTCCGCGCCTCAGTACCGGTATTTGTTACCATGGTGTTGACGAGGGCGCGGGCCGACGCAGTAATCACGCGATGGCTGCTCGGCGTGATGTGGGCGATTTGGCTCACGGCGCTTGGATGGTATGCGACGCGTGCGCTCAGCGGCGGATACGCGGTGGCGCCGTCGCGAGCGGCGCTGGCCGACTGGACCGTCCTGCTCTTGGCGCCTCTGCCATCGAGTCCCTGGCTCGAGCCCTACCACGCGGTGCCGATCCTGCCGGGAACGATTCTGTGCCTGGCGGTCGCTCTGGATGAAAGAGCTCCCGGCACGGACCGAATGATTGTTGTCATGTCCTGGCAGCACTGCTGCTGTGCAAAGTGTGCGTCTTCCGCTTCCGATTCGCGGCCTCGAACTGCTAGCGGAGTTTTTGGTGCTGGTGGATGCCTTCGGCCTGATCCGCCCGCGCCTGGCTGCCGCACCGGTTCCTGGTTGAATGACTTTGTGTCGACAGCATGTTAGACTCATTGTCGAGTCGGGTCGAATGCCAGGTCGCCGCCGGTTGCTGCTCGAGATTGTTTTCGTATCGCTGCTGATCATGAGCGGATGCGCGCTCGACGATCCGATCCACGGTTTTGCGGTATTCCGGGATTCCGGTCCGCCGAGTCGGGGAAGTTTGCCGATGCGATCAAGTGGGAGCGGATGGCGATGTCGCTGCCTCATATGGGTTGGGACACCAGCGTGACGGAAGCGCGTCTATCCTTGTACGAACAGCACAAGCCGTATCGGTCTGCCGATCCATTTGCTCGCGAAGCTTAACTGAGATCGGACTCCGAATCAGAAGACGTCTGCGCTGTCGTAGGTTCCGACAATTGATGCTGAGCGCCGTTCGCGTATTGCAGGTCGAACTTCGAGGCTGAGCTGAGCAGGCGGGGCATTTCTTCGGCGCAGATTCGCAGGAAGTTGCGGCGCACGCCGGATAGCTGGGTGCCGTGGTGATAGGCGAGGCACAATTCGCGATAGACCCCTGCGCCGAGCTGAATTGGCGCGCTGGGCCCGGCGCGAGCCTCGCGATCGCCGGCGCGCTGACAGCATTTTTCTCGCTGCTCGCGCCAGCGGTGCGCGTTGTAGCGGGACCATTTTCAGATCGAAACGGGGGAGGCAGATTGGTATCGATTGCGCTGACGATTCTGCTATGCGGCGCCCTCGTCATGATGCGAGCGAACAGTTACGTCTCGGCGATTGCCGGCACGGCGATCATCGCGATCGCGATCGGCGTCACCAACGCGGGAATTTTCAAGATGGTCCCGCAGTGCGTGCCTGACGCAGTCGGCGGCGCTGCGGGCCTGGTCGGAGGATTGGGCGCGCTCGGAGGATTCGTGTTGCCGCCGCTGATGGCGTTAGCAGCGACGCATGCTGAGCGCGGCTACGCCGGAGCCTTCGCGGTCTTCGCGGTGCTCGCGATCGCCGGCCTCGTTATCGCGACTGCGTTAAGCCGAACCGCTGGCCGCGACCAGGTTCGCGCGACTCAACGCAGAGCCGCTTGACGATTGCCTAATGCGCCGCCAAGACGGCGAGGCTCACGAGGCAGGGGGGGCCGTCTTCGCCGTAGCAGATGTTGTTAAGCTGTCCTGCGGGGGGATGCTCCTGGTCCTGGGCGTAGCCGGGGCAGATCCAGTTGCTGCCTTGATGATACATCGCGACCGCGAAATATCTGCCGCCTTCGAGGAAGCCCGACGCGGATGAACCGCCCGCGAGAGCGGCGGAGCGCACGATCTCGAAGCCGTCATGCCCGCCGGCCGGGTCGAAGGCCATGAAAAATACTTTCCAAGCGCGGCCGCGGCTCGAGGTGAGCGTGTAGCGCATCCCGCTGTTGTACGAGAACACCGGCTTATCGCGGCATAGCCATGGCCGAGCTTCACCGGCGGACGCGAGCGGCGCCGCGCAAGCGATGCTGAGCGCGATTGTGACAAAAAGTCGAGTCAGCTTGCTGACTATCGTTTGCAAATCCCGCCGCTCCGCCATCATGCCTCTCCAGTGAAGATTATGCCGCGCGCTTTGCACCGAGCGCAGCGATGCTCGTGACGATTTGGCCGAGGTTCGAATCCTTCGGGGTGAAGACTGCCCGGACACCGAGGCCGAGCAGCGCCTGGCGATCGTTTTCCGGAATGATGCCGCCGATCACGAGCGGAATGTCGTCCGCGCCGCGCGCTTTCAGCAGCTCGAGCGCCTCGCGTGCGATCGTCATGTGCGCGCCCGCGAGGCTCGAGATCGCGAGCACGTCGACGTCCTCCTGCAACGCCGTCTCGACCATCTGCTGAGGCGTCTGCTTGAAGCCTGCGAGCACGACTTCCATCCCGGCCTGCATACATGCGTGCGCGAGCAACTTGACGGCGTTGATATGCCCGTCGAGGCCGGCCTTGCCCAGCGCGATACGAATCTTGTGCGATGTGCTCGGCACATCCAGATGCGGCACGTTGGCCCCCGCCGACAGAATCTCCGGCGTATAGCGGCCGCGCCCGATCTGCTCGAGCGTCTCGGTCCATTCGCCGACCGTGCCGCCCGCGCGCGCCAGCTCGATAGTCGCGTCCATCAGCGGACCATTCTCGGCGGTCGTGCGCGCGAGCGTTTCCCGCGCCTTCGCCACCGATGCGTTATTGCGATGCGCGCGCCATTGCTGGATCGCCGCGATACGCTCGCGCTCGCCGCGCGCTTGCGCGTTGTGATCGACCAGATCGCGCGGCGGTGGCGTGAGTCCGATCTCGCCGAGGAACGCATTCACACCGACCTGCGAGATCTCACCAGTTTCGAGGCGCCGCTGCCGCTCCGCGAGCTGCTGCGTCAGTTCTCCGCCGACGATCGAGATCGCGCGCGCGTAGCCCGCTTCGCGCAGGCGCACCGTGATCTCCCGGGCTTTCGCCGCGGTCTCGTCGGTGAGCTTCTCGATGATCTTGCTGCCCTCGAAAATGTCGCCGTAGCGCGCGAGCTCGGTCTCGTGCATCAACACCTGCTGCGTGCGGAGGCTCAGCATCTGTTCGGCCTGGTCGGGCAGGGCGAGTGCCTCGCGAAAGCCGGGAAGCTGGAGCGCGTTGACGCGCGCGCTCGCGGAAATCACGACCGGCAGCGCCTCGTATGCGATGCGGATAATGTTAACTTCGGGTTGCTGCTCGGTGAGCGTGAGTGAGCGCACCTGGCATCCGGCGCGGAAGGCGACGTCCGCGATGCCGTATTCGCTCTGGCACAGCTCGCGCCACAGCTTGAAGTACGCGCGCACCTTGCAGATCTCGGGCACCAGCTCGATTCCGCTGTTGATGAAGAACGAGATGCGGCGAACGGTCTGCTCGAAGGCTTCGGGCTTGAGCTGCGGCCGCAGCGCATCGAGGATCATCAGCGCGTTGCCGAACGCATAGCCGATTTCCTCGGCCGGGCCTGCGCCGCTTTCCATGTAATGGTAGCCGCAGCAATTAATCGGGTTCCAGTTCGGCACGCGCTCGACCGAGAAGCGAATCAGCTCGGTCGAAAGACGAAATGAAAGTTCTGGTTGAAATATCGAGGTGCCGCGGGCGACGAATTCCTTGAGCAGATCGTTCTGCGTCGTGCCGCGCAGCTCCGTCCATGGCACGCCCTGTTTTTCGGCGACGACGAGGTAGAGCGCCAGCAGGAACGGCGCCGTCGAGTTGATCGTCATCGAGGTGTTGATCGAGCCGAGCGGGATACCGGCGAAGAGCTGCTCCATGTCCTGCGTATGGCAGATCGAAACGCCCGCGCCGCCGACTTCGCCGCGCGCGACCGGAGCGTCGGGGTCGTAGCCGTTCTGGGTCGGCAGATCGAACGCGATCGAAAGTCCGCGCTGCCCCGCCTTGAGGTTCTGATGGAAGCGCTCATTGGCCTGGCGCGCATCGCCGAAGCCGGCGTAGGTGCGGATGATCCACGGCTCGCGCGGCTTCTTCGCGCTCTCCGATGCTTTTGGCTTGGCCTCGCTCATTTCGATGCCTCGTGCGTTGTGCCATAGGAGCGCCGGAAACCAAGCAAGGCGCTGCGCGCGATGTCTGGCACCGGCCCCTTTGGGGCCTCCAAGATCCCTCGACTTTGCTCGGGATGAAGGATAGGCAGGCGGCGATTCAAATTCACAGAACCTCAGCGTAACGGCGCGGGGCGAGCGTTTCCAGTCGTGCGATGCTAGCGCTTCACGGCGGCGCGGCGTGAGCGGCTTCGTGCGGGCACCGCATTCAGGTCGTCGGCGAGCGCGTCGACGAGTGTCGTGCCGAAGAGCCCGCGATGCTCCGGAATTTCGATCACGATATCGCCGGCTTTGTGCTGGACTTGAGCGAGCGCGGCGGCGGATTCCGAATTGCGGCGCAGCTCGGCGCGCGCGATCTCACCGAGATGCTCGATGGCTTTCTTTTGCTCGCGAGCAACGCGGCGCTTGGCGAGCGCATCCGCATCGTCTTCGCTGAAGGACAACTTAACGTATCGGTTGAAGAAGATCGCCGCGGGTGTCAGTTCAAGTTTGTCGAGATCATCGAACGTTTCGATCGTTTCCGAGACCGCGAGCGAGTCGGCGGTCGTCACCTGCACGATCGCGCATCGCTCTCGATCGGTCAGCATCCCGGTGATGTTGTTGGCTTCCTTGCCGACGATGCTGTCACCGAAGGTGGCGCGCGCCGCAGTCGGCATCTTGAGCCAGCTCAGCGCCTGCCCGCTGGCGGGCGCGTCGACGATGATCAGATCCCAGCGCCTGTCATCGCCCGGCTTGCGCTCGGTTTCATAGTAGATCTTGCCGAGCGCCATCAGCTCGCGCAGTCCGGGTGCCGCCTGCACGAAGAACTGGTAGAGGCGGCTCGAGAACACGGCCTTGAGTAGAAGTCGTCCGGGTACGACGATGCGCAGGTATTCTTCGAGCGTGTGCCGCCCGTCGAGCACCATCAGATTGAAGCCTACAGCTTCCGTTGGTTCGAAAACCGGCTCGATGCCGTAGAGCGACGCGATCGGCGCGCGCGAATCGCATTCCATCACGAGCGTGTGCGCGCCGCGCCGGCTCGCCGCGAGCGCGAGGGCCGCGCTCAGGCTCGATTTGCCGACGCCGCCCTTGCCGAGCAGGACGACAACGCGCCGCGCGAGAAGTTCTTTAAGCATCGACGGCGCGGCAACGCGCGGTGTGCGAGCGTTCTACCAACGCAGCAGATTGGCGCCCCAGGTCAGACCGCCGCCGCATGCGTTGAGCATCACCAGGTCGTTGTCGTGGATTCGCCCTTGCTCCATCGCCTCGTCGAGCGCGATCGGGACCGATGCGGCTGAGGTGTTGCCGTAACGATCGATATTGGTGAAGAGCTTTTCCTGCGGGATTCCGAGCCGCTCTGCCACCGCACTGAGGATTCGCATGTTGGCCTGATGCGGCACGACCAGGTTGATATCGCCGAGCGCAACACCCGCTCGCTCCGCGACTTGGGCGGTCACTTCGGCCATGCTCTTCACCGCGACTTTGAAAAGCTCGGGCCCCTTCATCTGGATCGAGTCGTTGGGATCGCGCCGCACTTCGGAATCGATCGTGCTGCGCACTCCGGTTGCGCGAACCGCGAGCAAGTCGGCCTGCCGTCCCGAAGATCGCAACAGGCTGCCGAGCACGCCGCGATCGCCCGGCTCGCGGACCATCACGACTGCGCCGGCGCCGTCGCCGAACAGGACTGCGGTGCGGCGATCGTTCCAGTCGACCATCGTCGATAACGCGTCGGCGCCGATCGTGAGCACGCGCGTGAAATCGCCCGCGCGCATCATCGAGTCGGCGACGCTGATCGCATAGATGAAGCCTGAGCATGCCGCGGCGACGTCGAACGACGGAATCGAATCGATGCCGAGGCGCGCCTGGATCTGGCAGCCGAACGAGGGGAAGCCGTACTCGGAGGAAACCGTGCCGACGACGATCGCGTCGAGTTCCGAAGCTTTCACGCCCGCGCGATCCAGCGCGGTTCGCGCCGCCGCCGCCGTGATATCGGCGAGCGATTCGTCCTGGCGCATCGCAAAGCGCTGCCGGATTCCGGTGCGGGTCGTTATCCAATCATCGGACGTGTCCATGTACCGTTCCAGGTCCTTGTTGGTGAGGACGGTATGGGGAAGGGCACGCCCCGTGGCGACGATTCTGGAACCCATAGCAAAATCCGTTCGCGTTAATCCGCCGGGCGGATGGCAAGTGTAGTGTTGGTGCCGCCGAAACCGAACGAATTATTGAGCGCGACCCGCACCTGGCAGGGGCGCGCTTCGTTCGGCACGTAATCGAGATCGCATTCCGGATCAGGCACTTCCTGGTTGATCGTCGGCGGCAGCATCCCGCGCTGTACCGCCAGCGCCGTGTACACCGATTCGATCGCGCCCGCCGCGCCCAGAGTATGGCCCGTCATCGACTTCGTCGAGCTGACCGCGACCTGGCGCGCGCGCTCGCCGAACACGCGCTTTACCGCCTGCGTCTCGGCGATATCGCCCTGTTCGGTCGAGGTGCCGTGAGCGTTGATGTAATCGACCTGGTTCAGATCGAGGTCGCCGTCTTCGAGGCACATCATCATGCATCGCGCGGTGAAGCGCCCTTCGGGCGAGGGCGCCGTGATGTGATTGGCGTCGCTGTTGGCGGCATAGCCGCAGATCTCGGCGATGATATTCGCGCCGCGCGCGATCGCGGCCTCGCGCGTCTCGAGGATCAGCGCCGCGGCGCCTTCGGCGATTACAAATCCGTCGCGCTCCTTGTCGAAGGGCCGGCTCGCCTTCTGCGGCGCGTCGTTGCGCGTCGATAGCGCGCGCATCGCAGCGAAGCCACCAACGCCGAGCGGAGTGAGCGCGGCCTCGGCCCCGCCGGTAATCGCGGCGTCGATATAGCCAAGCCGAATCATGCGATAGGCTTCGCCGATCGCATGCGAGCTCGACGCGCAGGCGCTGGTGGTCGTGAAGCTCACGCCGCGTGCGCCGTATTTGATCGAGATCTGACCCGGAGCGAGGTTGCCGATCAGCTTCGGGATGAAGAAGGGCGTCAGGCGGTTGAGCCCCGTGTTGAGCAGGATCTTGTGCGACTCTTCGATTGTCGTGAGGCCGCCGATGCCGACGCCGACCAGCACCCCGACGCTGTCGGCATTGTCCTCGGTGATCTTGAATCCCGACGATTGCATCGCCTGCTCGGTCGCGGCCAGCGAGTACTGGATGAAGAGGTCCATCTTCTTGATGTCCTTCTTCTCGATCCAGTCTTCGGCTTTGAAATCCGTGATTTCTCCGCCAAACTTCACCGGGAACGTCGCCGTATCGAAGCGGGTGAGCGGACCGACGCCCGAGCGCCCGGCCATCAGCGCTTCCCAGTTTTTCTCAACTCCGGTTCCGAGCGGTGTCACCAGGCCCACGCCCGTGATCACCACGCGTCGATCCAGAATCTTTCTCATCTGAACCTCATCATCCTTCCGTGGGCGATAGCCTTCATATTCTACCAAATCCGATTCGCGGTCGAGCAGGTGGCGCCGTCGCGTAACGCCGGTGTCGCGACCGGGTAACTAATCCAGCCTTGAATCCCGCCGGACACAAGTGAAACAATTCACGCGTGCCGTCCAGCTTTTCCGCAGACGATCCTTTCTCGAGGCTCGCGCAAAACCTTGGCGAGCTTGAAGTGGTGATCGGCGAACAAGCGCGTCCTGCCATCGCGCAGGTGCGTGCCGCGCTGGGCGACGCGATCGCATGCCGCGAGCGCGGCGACATTCCGGGCGCGCTCTCGTCGATTCGCAGCGCCATGGAACGTCTCGCCGCACTTGGCGCGGGGCTCGATCCCGAAGAGGGCACGATGATGCGGATGATCGCTGAGCGCTTTGCCGAGGCTATGAAGAAGGACCTCAAGGGCGAAGCGAAGACGGTGGTCAACGTGATGCGTCAGAAAGCCGGCGACCCCAAAGACGACGATCATAACGACTGGTAGACCGAGCTAACCCGGCGGCGAAGCGGGCCGCGATCGGCTTGGTGCGAGGAAACCCTTCATCCAGCGCGGCATCAAACAAGGCAATTGGCGGGGCCAATTCACCGCAACATCAGGGGACAACAAGTGGCAGCTGCAAGCAAAATCACAGGCATGAGCACCGATCTGAACCAGCAGTGCATCAACTCGATCCGCGTAATTACGATCGACGCGGTGCAGAAGGCGAATTCGGGGCATCCCGGGATGCCGATGGGAATGGCGCCGACCGGCTTCCTGCTCTACACGAAAATCATGCACCACAACCCGAAGAACCCGAAGTGGTTCGGGCGCGACAGGTTCGTGCTCTCATGCGGTCACGGCTCGATGTTCCTGTACTCGATACTGTACCTGTGCGGCTACGACCTCTCGCTCGACGAGATCAAGCGCTTCCGCCAGTTGAACAGCAAAACTCCCGGTCATCCTGAGAGCCACATCACGCCGGGCGTCGAAACGACGACCGGGCCGCTCGGCCAGGGCATCGGCAACGCGGTCGGGATGGCGCTCGCGGCCAAGCATATTGAGGCACGCTTCGAGCACGACGACTCTGGCCTCTTCAGCCATCGCATCTTCGGCATCTGCAGCGACGGCGATCTGATGGAAGGAATCTCGCACGAAGCGGCATCGATCGCGGGACATCTGGGACTCGGCAACCTGATTTTCTTCTATGACGACAATCACGTGACGATCGACGGTCACACCGAGCTCAGCTTTTCCGAAGACGTCACCAAGCGCTTCGAGGCGTATGGATGGCATACCGAGGTCGTCAACGATGCGAACGATCTGGCCGCACTGACGGCGGCGGTTGAGAAGGGAATCGCGGAGAAGAATCGACCGACTCTAATCCGCACCCGTTCGATCATCGGCTACGGCAGCCCGCATCGCCAGGGCACCTCGAAGATTCACAGCAATCCTCTCGGCCCTGAAGAGTTGAAGCTGACCAAGGAATTTTACGGATGGCCGCAGGAGCCCGCCTTCTACGTTCCTGACGAGGCGATGGCGACCTTCCGCAAGTGTATCGAGCGGGGCGCTGAGGCCGAGAAGGACTGGAACGCGCGCTTCGAGAAATACGCGGCCAAGTATCCGCAGGACGCCGCTGAGTTCAAGCGCATCGTCGCGGGCGAGCTGCCCGCGGGATGGGACGCCGAGCTGCCCACGTTCACGCCCAAAGATTCCCTCGCGACGCGGCAGTCAGCCTCGAAGGCGCAAGGCGCAATCGCCAAGAAGGTTTGGAACCTGTTCGGCGGCTCCGCCGACCTCAACGAATCGACCTTCACCGATGTCGAAGGCGGCGGCGACTTGGAGCGCGGCAGTTACGCCGGGCGCAATCCGCATTTCGGGATTCGCGAGCACGGCATGGCCGCGATCCTCAACGGGATGGCGCTGCACGGCGGCATCATTCCCTACGGCTCGAGCTTCATGGTCTTCACCGACTATTGCCGGCCATCGATCCGGCTCGCCGCGATCATGGGTCTGCAAGTCGTATTCGTCTTCACCCACGATTCGATCGGCGTTGGCGAAGATGGTCCGACGCACGAGCCGATCGAGCATCTCGCGGCGCTGCGCGCGATTCCGAATCTCACCGTGATTCGCCCCGGCGACGCCAACGAGTCGGTCGAAGCCTGGCGTTACATCATGACGCACAAGCACGGCCCCGTTTTGCTCGCGCTGTGCCGCCAGAAAGTGCCGACTCTCGATCGCACCAACATGGCGCCCGCGAGCGAGCTGAAGCGCGGCGCGTATGTGATCGCCGAGACCAGGGGCAAAACGCCTGAGATCATTCTCATGGGCACCGGCTCGGAGCTCTCGCTCGTCGTCGATGCGAAAGCCGAGCTCGAGAAGAAAGGCCACGCCGTGCGCGTCGTCAGCATGCCGAGCATGGAGATCTTCGCGGCCCAGGACGAAGCCTATCGCAACAGCGTGCTGCCGCCGGCGGTCAAGAAGCGGCTCGCAGTCGAAGCCGCAGTGCCGCAATCGTGGTACCGCTGGATCGGTCCGGAGGGCGATATGCTCGGCATGACGGAGTTTGGCCGCTCCGCGCCGTCCGCTGACGTAATGAAGTTCTTCGGATTCACCGTGGAGAACGTCGTCGAGCGGGCGACGAAGCTTATCGGAAAGTAACGCCACAGATGCAGTCGCGCGCGCGCTTGGCTAATCTAGGAAGTGGAGGCTGATCGCTGAGGATGGCCGAGCCGAAAATTATTGTTTTGAACGATCCGCCGGATTTGTTCGTGCATGCCGCCGAAGAAATCGCGCACATCGCAGGCGAAGCGGTGTCCTTGCACGGCGAGTTCACGATCTGCTTGTCGGGCGGATCGACTCCCGCCGCGACTTACGAGCTACTCGGAACGCGGTTCCATTACAGCGTCGATTGGAAGGAAGTGCAGTTCTTCTGGGGCGACGAGCGATGCGTCCCGCCCGACAGTCCCGAGAGCAACTATGGGATGGCGAACCGCACCCTTCTCGGCAAGCTGGGACTCCGCCCCGAGCAGGTGCATCGCATGCGCGGCGAACTCGAGCCTGAAAAGGGCGCGCTCGAGTATGAAGCGGAAATCAAGAAATCCCTTTCCGTAGCAGAGGGCGAGTTCCCACGCTTCGATCTGGTCATGCTGGGACTCGGCGACAATCGTCACACCGCGTCGCTATTTCCCGGCGCTCCTGAGATCCACGAACGCAAGCGGCTGGTCGTCGCGGTCGACGTCGACGCAGAGCCCCGCAAGCGACTTTCATTCACCCCGCCGGTCATCAACAACGCACAGCGGGTGATGTTCCTCGCCGCGGGCGCCAACAAAGCCGAAGCCGTCCGCGACATCCTCGAAGGCCCGCGCGATCCCGACAAGTATCCCGCGCAAATAGTATCTCCCACGGGCGGCGAACTCTTCTGGTTCCTCGACAAAGCCGCCGCCAGCCTGTTGACGAAGCGCTGAGTTCAGCTGGGCGCGGCGGAGTCATGAACGCTGACGACCGCCGCGTAAGGCTGACAGTCTCGGGTCTCAATCCGAGTGCTCTCGTAGCCCTGCTCGTAGTCGGGTGCTTCATCAGGCGCTTCGGAGCGCTACCCGACGCTGGCTGCTCGAGATTTCCTCATCGCACCAACTCCAGGTCTCTATCGCCTTACCCAACAGTTGACAGCGATCACTCCTTTCTGGCCATCCTTCGAATCCTCACGGACTTACACCACGGGCTGCTAAGCCCCCTGGCGCTCGCTTCTAGCGACAACTGGTCGCGTTGTAGGTCGCGCTGCCGGTGCAGGGTTTGCCGTGATTGAGAACACCTTGCACGCAGACCGGAACGTTGCCCTTGCAACTCGTACCGCTTGACTTGTCGGTCGCGGTAAATGCGATCCCGTAGAGCATCCCGCTAGAGCCCAGCGGGCTCGTAGTACGCACGAATGCCGTTGAGCCGAGGACCGTGGCGTTGGGACAGAAGAGCGGCGGGAAATCGATGATCGGCGCGCTCTGCGCGACGCCGGTGATGCTGATGCTGAATCCGCCGCCACTCGAATCGGTCACGCCCGTCACGTTCTCAGGGTAGAAGGTGAACGGCGAGATTGCGGTCAGATTCGGAGTGCTCGCCGCAGCCTTGCTGCAATCAACAGTGACCGGGGGCAGAGCGTTCAACTCAAACGCGCCAACGTCACAGTTGGTCTGGCCCGGCGCGGGACGAATATACCCGCGCTGATCTGTAGCTGGGCAATCGGCGGGTGGTACCACATTTACGGCAGGGCTGCTGGTTGAAGTCAGTGCGAGCGTAAAGGTCGGGCCGCCGTTGGCAGCGGGCGTAGAAGCGAGGTCAATGTCGCTGGTCGGGGTTATGACCTGGTTGCCGTCGACGCTGTTGATGAAGCAGGTGCCGTCATCGGCGATATTGTAGGTGGCTGTTGTCGCGGAACCGGAACAATTGGATGGAGTGCTCGCCGCCAATATGGTGCCCTTGAGGTTGACGGTGCCGCCCTCAGTGTTAATTGCGCCCCCTAATGCGGTGTCGCCCGCTGCCACGTTGGCGGAAAATGTTGCATTCGTTATGGTCATGGTTTGGCCACTGGCGTTATAGATGGCACCACCTTGGCCTGCGCCATGAGATTCGCCGTTCGCCTCGTTGCCGGAAAATGTGCTGTTGGTGATGGTCAACGGTCCGGCACTAAAGATTGCGCCTCCGTCAGCTAGGCAGCCCGCGCTAGTGCAGGTGGCTTGGTTACTTGAAAGAGTGCCGTTGGTGATCGTGAGAATCCCAAAGTTATCGATGGAACCGCCCTCGACGCCGCACTTCTCGCTGGAGCAAGTGACGCTGCCGTTGGTCAGCGTCAGACTTTGCAAATTGAGCGTAGCGCCCTGGTTCACCTTCATCAGTTCCACCGCCATGCCGCCATCGATCGTAATTCCAGGCGCGGTGGTCGGGCCGGTGATGGTAAGCGTCTCGCCGCTCACGATGGCTGGCAAGGTACCGTTCGTGGCGATTGCGATGGTACCGGTCACGCCGCCAGCAAAGACGATGGTGTCAGTCCCGGTGTTTACGGCCGAGCAACTCGATCCCGATGTCACGCTGCCGTTGGCCGCGTTGATCGCGTCACGCAGGGTGCATTGTCCCGACGAGCTGGTATCGGAGGTCGTAGTGACCGTGTAGCTCGTGGCATTTGCAGTCGCCGCGAGTACTGCGATCATTCCGATGACTGTTGCCGTGAAGATGCTCGCCTGGCTGAGGATTCGTCGGCAGGTTCCCTGACCCATGTCGTTCTCCCCCAAACGGTAGGCCCGGCTCGCAGAGCCGGTTTTTGGCAGGCACGCCCGGATAGTTCGCGGCCGCGTTGTGCCTTGAAGCGCGCTGGCCGGCTTTAACTCGCGGACGGAGATTACCCGGCGCAAAACTTAGAGGCAAATCCCGAACAACAAACTGTTTAGAAATTCCAGCACAGGAAAGGGCTGGTGGCTTCTGGGACTCCTGCGGGAAAGGTTTCTGGACGGTACACCGCGCGGTAGCGCAGCCCCCACCACTGATTGGCGGACCTGCTGGTATATCTGCCATCGCATTCGTTCTGCGATGCATGGCGATGCGTTCGACATCACCGGCGGCAATCGCGTTGAAATGGACGAGACTTACATTGGCGGCAAGGACCGCAATCGGCACTGGAAGAAAAAGAGCGCGCAGCGGCGTTCGGGCCGCGCTCCGCGCGCTGGATTGGAGAAACTAGGTGAGAACGTCGGATACGGCACACCGGCGTTATTGGCGCGACTGAGCGCAAGGGAAACGTG
>DATJMX010000072.1 GCA_035508495.1 Candidatus Binataceae bacterium | reverse complement strand
CTTCCTCAGCGATCAGACAATGGCAACTCATCTCTGTGCCCTTCTGCTTCGGCCGCGCTTACCTATTCCAGCTCGAGCAACGGACTGAGCTTTATCTATACCAACTCCGATGGATTCATCGGCCACGGGAGCTGCGGCATTGCTGGTTTTCCGACCGGCTCGGCCTATTCATGTAACTAAGAATGAAAAGGGGACTGGCGCGGGGTTAGGCAATATCGAATTCAAGCCGCCTCTGAGCGTACCAGCGCAAGCGAATACTCACTCGGCGTATGCGGCTGGTGGCGAAACCTATCCCAACCTGATTTGCCCAACATTTGGCGGAGGGGCGGCTCTGTGCGTTGCGAAATTCAGCGGATTGGGCGCGGCGGTTATTGACCAGGCCTGAACGCCACTGGGATCGGCGACGCAAGTTGCGGCTGACAGGCCCGGCGCCGTAATCAAGATCGTGTTCGTGTAAACAAGACCACGGTCATGACTTTGACCGTGAAAAACGTCGGGAGCGCGCCAACCGATCTTAGTATCATTCTGCCATCTGGCGATTTCGATTTCGACGACACACCCTGTATGTCTGGTCTGCAGCCTGGTCAGACCTGCCCGATACAAGTCAGTTTCACTCCAAAGATAAAAGGGGTTCGCAAGAGCGTCCTGGAACTGACCAATATCGACACCGACCTCAAGGTCCCTCTGACGGGCACTGGAAAATAGTTCGCCTTGTCTCGCCAATGCGGTGATCCTTCATCTGGATATCATGAGGGAGCCCTTTGCTGTTAGATTGCCGTACCGTCGCGGCGTCGAGGGAGACGCAGATGATGGAAACTCACAGATTTATCCAGGGGGTCTTCACCTACAACGGCCGTGGCTTCACCGAGCCTGTCGCGCTGGAGCCGAGAGCTGATTATACCGTGCCAGCAGGCAAACGCGCTCATCTGGTATATTGCCGCGTCGGCAATCCGTGCGCCGAGCTCGTCTGTCTCATTCTCAAGCGCGACGGCAAGCTGACACGTTATTTCCCGGTCGGCGCCAAGGCCGGGGCGCAGATGCCGCATGCGCTCGTCGATGACCTGCTCGCTAACAGTGAAATCGAGGTCGTGATGGCCGCGCCGGAGGGCCTTCGCGGCACGGTTCTGATTGATATGGGATTCGTAGAGATTTGAGGCGTGGCCGCCAGGCGTAAACTGCTAGTTATCGGGAACGGCATGGCGGGTGCGCGCAGCGTCGAGGAGATTCTCGCGCGCGGCGGCGGCGAGCTGTTCGACATCGCGATGTTCGGCGACGAGCCGTTCGGCAACTACAACCGCATCATGCTCTCCGCCGTGCTCGAAGGTACGGCCGACGCGGCCGCGATCCTGCTCAATCCGCTGCAATGGTACGACGAGCACGGCATCCGGCTCCACGCCGGGATTCGCGCCGAGCGTATCTTCCGTTATGCGCGGACCGTGATCGGCTCCGACGGAAGTCAGGAGCCCTACGACAAGCTGATTATCGCTACCGGCAGTCATCCTTTCATTCCGCCGCTCGATGGGCTCGCTTTGCCGGATGGCAGCCTCAAGCCCGGTGTCTTCGGGTTCCGCACGATTACCGATTGTCAGCGAATTGCGCAATACGCTGCCGGCAAGCGCCGCGCCGCCGTGATCGGCGGCGGACTGTTGGGCCTGGAATGCGCCCGCGCACTGGCGAAGCTCAATGTCGAGGTGCACATCGTTCATCACTCCGCGCACCTGATGAACCAGCAGATCGATCCGCCCGCCGGAGCGATACTCAAATCTCAGATCGAAAAGATGGGCATCCAGGTTCATCTTGGAGCCGACGTCCGCGCGATGGTCGGCAGCGATCGCGTGACGGGCCTGGTCATCGGCGACGGCCACGTGATGGATTGCGAGATTGCGGTATTCGCTACGGGCATAAGGCCCAACTATGAGATCGCTCGTTCCTGCGATCTTACGATTGAGCGCGCGATCGTGGTTGACGATCAGATGCGCTCGGTTGACGACGCGAACATCTACGCCGTTGGCGAATGCATCCAGCATGGCGGCCGGACTTACGGACTTGTTGCGCCGTTGTGGGAGCAAGCGAAGGTGCTCGCCGACCACATCACAGGACGCGACCCCAAGGCCGCCTATCACGGGTCGAGAATCGCGACCAAGCTCAAGGTCGCGGGCGTTGAACTGGCTTCGATGGGAGCGATCGAGCCGAGTAACGAGCGCGACGAGGTCGTGCAATTCAGCGAGCCGCACAAGGGCACTTACAAAAAGGTACTGATCCGCGATGGCCATTTGCTCGGCGCAATTCTGCTCGGCGATATCGGCAAAGCGGCCTACCTGCTTCACGCCTTCGACAGCAATTCGCCCCTGCCCGAGGAGCGAATCAGTCTCCTCTTCGATATCGGAGCGCCGCCCAAGCGGGTGACTTTCGAGCAGATTCCCGCTGACACGCAGATATGCAACTGCAACGGCGTCACGATGGGAGCGCTGATCAACTGTGTCAAAGCGGGGCGGCGCACCGCCCAGGCGGTGATGGATGCGACGCGGGCAGGCAAGGCCTGCGGTTCGTGCGAGTCGATGGTTCGCGAGATCGTCGGTTGGGCCAACGGTGACGCCGCCGAGACTCCGTTATCGCTACCGGGCTCCGAGGGCGAGCACGAGCTGCAGCGCAAATACCACACCGACCTGCAGGCGCTGGCTTTCTACAAGCACCAGATGCTCGACCATCTGAACCCGCTGATGTGCGCGTTCATCGCCCGTCAGGAAATGATGTTCGTGGGAACATCCGACCGCGGCGGTCACACTCATACCTCGTTTCGCGCCGGACCTGCCGGCTTCGTCAACGTACTCGACGAGCGCACGCTCGCGTATCCCGAGTTTCACGGCAACGGTGTGATGTCGAGCCTCGGAAATATCTCGGAGAATCCGCACGTCGGTCTGATGTTCCTCGATTTCACCGGCGACCGTGTCGGTCTGCACGTTAACGGAAGCGCCCGCATCGTCGAGAACGACGAGTTTGCGCAACTTGCCGCGAGCGCTACGAATACCGACTCGCCGAAGCCGGAACGCTGGGTGGTCGTCACCGTTTCAGACGCCTTCATTCATTGTTCCAAGCATGTTCCTCAACTGCGCAAGGTGGACCAGGAAATCCAGTGGGGAACCGACGACCCGCGCCTCAAGGGCGGAGATTACTTCGGCGTCGCCAGCGGTCAGAAGTAAGCCGGCAGAGACAAAAACTCAGAAACTGATGATCACAAAGGCACAAAGGACACCAAGAAGAACTTTTACTTAGTGCTCTTTGTGCCTTCGTGGTTATTTTTTCCCGGATCAGACCGCGCGCCACTGGATCAGCGTATGCCCGCCCGCATGATCCTCGAACACAACTTCCACCGCGCCGCCGATCTTCACATCCTGCATCGGATCGCCGAGCAGGTTGCCGACGAGGCGGACATTGCCCGCGTCAGGCAGCTCCACCACCACGACGAGGTACGGGCATGCCCCCTTCAGCGCAGGATGCGCAGGATGCCAGACACGTTCGTAGCTGTAGATGATCCCGCGGCCTGACGCGCGCTTCCATCCCGGATCGAGCGCGTGGCAATGGTGGCAAATCCATTCCGGCGTCATCTGGAACGTGCCGCATTTGCCGCAATGCTGGATCATCAGCTCGTGACGCTTCGCGCCTTCCCAGAATTCACGATCGACGCCGTCGCCCGCAGGAGCCGGCACCGGCATCCCTTCGGGTAAGTATGTCTTTGATCCGTTGGCCGTCTCCGCCATTGATAACTCTCCGATGACGCTACGCGTGCAGGATCAGATCGCTGACCGGCGCGACCATCGGCCCCGACACGACCATCGAAATCTCCGCATCCTTGACCTGGTTGGGCGAGCTGCCGCGAACCTGGCGCGCCGCCTCAATGATGAGCTCGAGGCCGTGCATGTAGCATTCGGCGAGGTTGCCGCCGCTCGTGTTGATCGGCAGCTTGCCGCCCGGCGCGATCAGATTTTCGAATTTGAAAAAGTCGCGCGCTTCCTCGGCACGGCAGAAACCGTGCTCGACAATACTCGCCATTACTGCGCCGGTGAAATTTTCGTAAACCTGCGCGACATCGACGTCCTTCGGCTCGATCCCGGCCATCTGGTAGAGCCGCGGCGCGAGCGTCTTGAAATTCGACGTCGCGTAGTCGGGTCCGTTCTCCGCGCCGGCCCCCTGCCTGAAATCCGAGCCCTGCGCGGCAGCCATGATTCGCACCGGCTTCTGCTTCAGATCGCGGGCGCGCTCGGCGCTGGTCACGATCACTGCCGCGGCGCCGTCGTTTTCCATGCAGCAGTCATAAAGATGGAACGGTTCGACGATCCATCGCGAGTCGTCATAGTCTTTGCGCGAGAGCGGCCGCCCGTACATCACGGCCCGCGGATTCTGCTGCGCGTGGTGATAGCAAGCCATCGCGATCGCGGCGAGCGCGTCGTTGGTGACGCCGTACTCGTGCATGAAGCGGCGCGTGCGCAGGGCGATCCACTGCGCGGGCGTGGACATCCCGTATGGCCACGTGTAGGCCGGCGGTCCCGAGATCGTTTTGATCGCGGGCGTCTGGCCGAAGCGGCCGAACTGTCCCTGCGCGAGCGCGCGATAAACGATCACAGTGTTCGCATAGCCCGCGACAATACCGGCTGCGGCGTTGCCGATCGCACCCGAGCCGCCGCCGCCGCCGCCGCCCCAGAACATGCTCGAGTAGCGCAGTTCCGGCAGCCCGAGCGCGGTCGCGACACGCACCGAATCGTTGCGGTCGTTGCTGTACGACGCGATCCCGTCGATGTCCTTGATATCGATCCCGGCGTCATCCGCGGCGCGCGTGATCGCCTCGAGTGCGAGCCGGAACTCGCTGACCGGTGCGCCGCCGCGTTTGTAGTACTTGGTCTCGCCAAGCCCGACGATCGCGACTTTATCTTTGACTGTAAATTCTGCCGTCATAGCTCGTCCCTCTCCGCCTTAGCCGAACCAAGGTAGGATTCCAAGCGCGGCAGGGTAGTTCGCGGCGGGCGCCGGTCATCGACGCGTCGCGTTGAAGGAGAAGAGAGGCAGAATTCACCACGAAGATCACAAAGGCACCAAGCGAAGCGGCGCCGCGCCGCTTCGCGGGATGGCGTTTGAAAACTTGACTTCGTGCCTTTGTGTTCTTGGTGGTGAGCTTCTTTTTGCCGTCCGCTCTTCGATCCTTCGCGGCTCAGAACGTGATCAGCGGCTTGATGATCCCGTCGAGCTTGCGATCCATCATCTCGAACGCGCGATCGATTTGATCGAACTTGAACGTATGCGTCGTCATCCGTGTCGGGTCGAGGCGCTTGCGCTCGAGCATGCTGAGCATGCGCTCCATGCGCAGGCGCCCGCCCGGGCAGAGACCCGTCGTGATGGTTTTTTCCGCCATGCCGACGCCCCATTCGGCGCGCGGCAGGTGAACGAATTCGCCCTTGCCGTGATAGCCGGCATTGGAGATGACGCCGCCGGGGCGCGTCACTTTGATCGCATTCTGAAACGCGACGTCGCCGCCCAGCGCCTCGATCGCCGAATCCACACCCGCGCCGCCAGTCAGCTTCGTGATTTGCTCGACTGGATCGCTCTTCGAAAAATCAACGATCTCGTCAGCGCCGTAAGAGCGTGCGAGCTCGTGACGTGCCGGAACTGAATCGACACCGATCACCAGGCCGGCGCCTTTGAGCCGCGCACCTGCGATGCTCATCAGACCGACAGGACCAAGCGCGAATACGGCGACCGCGCCGCCGATTGGGACATTCGCGTTTTCCGCGGCCATGAAGCCGGTTGACATCATGTCACAACAATAAACCGCGGCCTCGTCGCTGACCGACGCAGGAATCAGCGCGAGGTTCGCGTCCGCTTCGTTGACGTGAAAATACTCGGCGAAGACGCCGTCCTTGATATTGGCGAATTTCCATCCGCCGAGCGCACCGCCCGATTGCGATGAATGTCCCGCCTGCGAGGCCAGGTCGCCCCAGTCAGGCGTGATCGCACCGCATACCACGCGATCGCCCGGCTTGAAGCGCCGCACTTCCGATCCCACCTCGTGCACGATTCCGACCGCTTCGTGGCCGAGCGTCAGATTGTCGCGAGGGCCGATCGCGCCGTGGACCGTGTGCGCATCGGAAGTGCAGATAAGCGCGCGCGTGGTTTTCACGATCGCATCGTTGGGACCCGCATGCGGCACGGGCTTGTCGGAGAATCCCACGCGATCGAAGCCATTCATCACGAATGCTTTCATGATGCCTTCCTAGCACTCCGAATCGCATTCGTGAAATGACGAAACCGGCACCGCGACAGGATTGATCAGCGCGCGGCGCTGGCGAACGAGCTGATCATTCGCAGCGTGCGCTCATGGTCGAGCGGACGCGAAGTGTAGAACTGCACCTGGTACGATCGCGCACGCCGCTCGTTTTGCTCGCTGTGCGATGACGCGATATACGCGATGAGCGCATTTGGCGCGAGCTTGCGAATCTGATCGAGGAGCCATCCACGGCTCGATTCGTCGATCTCGTGATCGTCGACGACGACCATCCGCACCGCAGGGTCGACGAGCGCCTCGCGCGCGGCGGTTGGCGCGGCGGCTTTGACGACCCAGGGTTCAGCGACGGCGCGCGACACAATCCGCACGACGTCGGTATCGGCTGAAAACGCGACCAGCACGCGATGGCGTCGCCGATGTCCGTCGGATGTCGCGAAGTTGCGCGACTTACCCGGCGAGAGGTTGCGGGAATTCCTCTTCTCTCGGTCTCGCGATGGGAGCTTGGCCGAAAGCGAGTACATCTCTGTGCCGTCCACGTTATTTGGCCTGCGATCCGGTTTCGGGGCGCCCGATCTGAATCTGCACTTTGCCACCAGGTACTTCCGGCAGCGGAAGTGCAATCCGAAGGACGCCATTGCGAAATGTCGCGCTGATCTTCGCCGCATCGATCCCGCGCGGCACGCTAATAGATCGAGCAAATTCGCCGTAACTGAATTCGCGCAGGACAACGTTGCGGGTTTTCTGTTCCTGTTCCTGCTCGCGCCGGCCGCGAATGGTCAAAGTGTCATCGTGGAGCGCGACTTCGACATTCTTCGGATCCACGCCCGGCAAATCAGCGTTGACGATCAGGGTTTGGTCTTCGACGTAGCATTCGAGGGCCAAACGGGACGCACCTTTGTCGCGAGCGCTCCGATGCTGGAGCATCTTGTCGAACAGGTCGTCAAAATCCTGCCGCAGATATTGCAAATCTCGCATCGGTGACCAAAGTTGAAGTGCCATCGGGCGCGTCTCCAAAAACGCTTCCGGAATAACGGACGTAGGTTGTTAATGCGGAAAGTGTGCCAGCAGGCGGCTCGCGAAATTTGCTTCGCGCCTACTTATCATTTCGTCTGTCAGGCATTATCTTGGGGGTGACTGCTCCCTCCGGCGGCAAAATCACGGCTGAGAGTGTCGCGCTTGGAACCACAGACCATCAATGAAACCTGAGTCCCCTACCAAGGCCCTGACAGCGCCTGCCGATCCAACCGTTGCGCCACGTTATTTTCACCTCCTCTGGGATGAGGAGCTGAACGAGCTGCGGCCGGTCTTCGAATCGATTCAGCGCCATCGCGACGAAGTGATGGCGCATTGGTACCGCCTGTACCTGCTCCACTTCGGCGACAAACGATCGCTGACCCAGCCCGAGTTCATGGAAATTTTCGGCTCTGAGCTCGATGCGACGCTCGCCGATCTGCTGCGGCACGACATGGATGCGTTTGCGGCTGATATGCGCAAAGTCGGCGAGATCCTCGCCGCCCGCAGCGTGCCGTTCTCGGAGCTGATCGTTTCGATGCATCTGTTCGAGGAGAGTGCCTCGACGGCATTTCCCGGATTTCCGCCACTGATGCCGCGCATCTATCAGTCCTTCGACAAACTCAGCCATTGCCGGATGATCGTGCTGGCCGACACGTATTTTCGCTCGCGCACGGCATTGGCCGGCGCGCGCATCCAGGCGCTGGAGCGCGAAGCGATGGCGCTGCCGCCTCATGCCCGCACGCGCTTTCACGGACTGGTCGGAGCCTCGCCGGCGATGCGCAAGTTGTATGAGCGGATCGAAGCGGTGGCGCGCACGCGCGGCACGGTTCTAATCGTTGGCGAGAGCGGCACCGGCAAGGAGCTCGTCGCGCGCGCCATTCACGAGCGCGTCGCGAACCCTAACGCCCCGTTCGTTGCGCTCAACTGCGCCGCGATCCCCAAGGACCTTATCGAGAGCGAGCTTTTCGGCTACAAGCGCGGTGCGTTCAGCGGCGCCAACATGGAATATCTGGGGCTCTTCCGCGCGGCAGAGGGCGGCACGCTGTTTCTCGACGAAGTCACCGAGATGAGTCCCGAGACCCAGACCAAGCTTTTGCGCGCGATCCAGGAGCGTAGCGTGCGCCCGGTCGGCGCGACGCGCGAGGTGCCGGTGGACGTGCGCCTAATCGCGTCGACCAATCGCGATCCGCAGCAGGCGGTTCGCTCGGGCCAGCTCCGTCAGGACCTCTACTACCGGCTGCAGGCGAGCGTGATGAATATCGCGCCGCTGCGCGAGCGGCTCGACGATGTGCCGCTTTTGGTCGAGCATTTCATCGAGCTGTTCAACGAAAAGCAGATCCGGCAATCTCCGATGCTCGGCATCGAGCCCGACGCGCTCGAAGCGATGAAGAGCTACGCGTGGCCGGGCAACGTGCGCGAGCTCGCCAATGCCGTCGAGACCGCGTTCACGTTTGGCGCCGGCCCGACGATCAAACTCGAAGATCTACCGCCAGCGATTTCGGGCGAGCATCGAAGATCGGCGCCATCCTCGCCGGCAAATGGCGTAGGCACTTTCGCCGAAGCAGAGCGCGATCTGATCCATCGTGCGCTGGAAAGCACCGAGGGTAACAAGGCCCAGGCCGCGAAGCTGCTGAAAATCTCGCGCAAAAAGCTCTACGCAAAGATCGCCAAGTACCGCCTCGAGTAACGCGATCTGCCTAGAGTCAGAGTCTGTGAAGAAATGCCTTGGGCTGCACAGGTTGCCGAGTAGCCGCCGTCCAGCCCGTCATGGCTCACTTCGCTCACCATGACGGACCAGCAAATCGCTTCGCTTCGGGATGACACAAAAAATCGCGCACCGGAACATTCACAGACTCTCAGAGTGATTCCAACGCCTCGTCTATCTCGCGAGCAACGTCAGGATCCCTTTCGCGATACCGCGCCTGCTCCAGCGCGCTCCGTGCCGAGGCACCGGCAACGTTGCCCAGAGCCCATGCGGCATGTGCTCGAACGAGCGCCTCAGGTTCTTCTGCGAGCGCCCGGGAGAGCGGCGCAATCGCCGCGGGGTTCTTCGTATTGCCGAGCACGATCGCGACGTTGCGCAGGAGACCTCGGCGCTTGGCGCGTTTGATCGCGCTCTTGGTGAAGCGGCGGCTGAAAGCCGCGTCGTCGAGCGCGAGCAGCTCGGGCAGCGATGGCATAAGCTGGGGATTCGCATCGCCAGCCGCGGCGGCGCCGTTCCAAGGGCATACCTCCTGGCAGATGTCGCAGCCGAAGATCCATTCGCCGAGCTTCGGGCGCAGCTCGCGCGCGATCACGCCGCGATGCTCGATCGTCAGGTACGAGATACACACGCGCGGCTCCATCAGGTAACCATCAGTGAGCGCGCCCGTCGGACACAAGTCCATGCATCGGCGGCAGGTGCCGCAAAATTCGCCGTATGGCTCGGCGGTCGGTTCCAGCTCCGCGCTGGTGAAGATCTCGGCGAGAAAGAAGTACGAGCCGCGCTCGCGATTCAGCAGCATCGTGTTGCGCCCGATCCATCCGATACGCGACTCCGCCGCCCATTCGCGCTCGAATACCGGACCCGTATCGACATAGGCGCGCGCGACAGCGGCCGGGCTCGCCACGGTGAGCGCGTCGGCGACGTTACGGGCGCGGCGCGTCACCTCGTCGTGATAGTCGCGGCCGAGGGCATACGCAGCGATTCGCCCGCGCAGCTCGGTGCGCCAATCGATTCGCGGCGCGATCGGGGCCCCATAGGGATACGTCAGGCTGATGACCGAACGGAATGCCGGGTCGAGCACGCGCGGATCGAAGCGCCGCTCGGGCTCGCGCGCGAGATATGACATCGTGCCGGCGCGGCCCTCGGCAAGCCATCTGCGGTACGACTCCTCGCGCTCATCAAGGCGCCTCAGCCGCGCGAAGCCGACGCTGGCAAATCCCTGGCGATGAGCGGCATCGGCGATGATCCGGTTCAAATCCACGAAAATCCCAGCTAAAAACTCTAGCATTTCCGCCGCCGGAATAGTGGAGTCATTGACTCCAGATTTTGGGCTGATTAGATTTTGAACAGAACGCGAAGCACCTGCTTTAGCGTTTCTTCACTTGGAGGCCACGATGGCTGAGGAACTGGTTCACGAGCACAACGAGAATAACGGCCTAGTCGATCTCGCCTCGCTGCCCGACGTGCAGCTTACGCCCAAGGCGATCGAGATGGTGCGCAAGATGCACTCGAAGGAAGGCCTCGGCGCGGAGCAGGGTCTGCGGATCGGCGTCGTCGGCGGAGGATGCTCGGGCTTTCAGTATCAGCTCAACTTCGACGCTATCAAGGAAGGCGACCGCATCGTCGATCTCGAAGGCGTGAAGATCCTGGTGGACGAGATTTCACTGCCGTACATCGCGGGCACCACGCTCGATTTCGTCGAGGGTCTGCACGGCGCGGGCTTCCGCTTTGACAATCCGCGCGCGAGCCGCACCTGCGGATGCGGATCGTCGTTCAGCGCCTGAACTCATTTCACCGAAAAATTTTGAAGGCACGAGGGCGAGCCCTTTGTGCCTTCTTTTTTTTGTGGTGAACTCTGGCAATGCTCGCGGCTCTGGGGTTCTGGCTTTCGCCTGCGCGACGGCGCTTCATGCGCAATCTCGCGCGCCCGGGTATCGAGGAGTTGCGGCGCAGGCTCGATGAATCGGGATCGCCGCGCGCGGTTGCGTTCATCTCGCCGCTGGTCGACGCGAACGCGAACTTCCTCGCCTATGCGCTGTCGAAAGACGGACCGCTCGCGAGCTTCAGTACCAAAGCGAACCCGGAACGCATCGCGGCCTGTATCCGCTCGCTGATCGTATTTTCGATCTGCTTGTTCGCGCGCGACGAGATGCAAAAAAATGACAGCGAGTTAATCCCGCTCGTTGCGTTCGTCATGAAAATGGAGCCGAAGCAGCTCATGCTGCGGCGCGACATGCTGCGCAAGGCGCCGCGCTCCGAAGAGTGGATGCTGCTGACGTGGCTCGCGCGCGACCTCGGCGCCGAGCCCCCGAAATACGACGCCCAGCTTGAGCGAGCCTTCGGATACAATTACCTATCTTACGTCGATCAATACCGGCCCACGCTGGCGCGCGCGCTGGCCCGCGCCGACGAAACCGAGAGTCGATAAAATCGTGGCGGAGACAATCGTGAAAGACCTCGAAGGCAAAGGCATCATCGTGACCGGCGCGACGCGCGGCATCGGACGCGCGATCGCGCTCGAAGCGGCGCGCCGCGGCGCTAACGTCGCGTTCAACTACGTGAAGAGCGAGCAACAGGCTGACGAGGTCAAAGCCGAGATCGAAAAGCTGGGCGTGAAATCGCTCGCATACAAAGTAGATGTCGGCGATCTCAAGTCAGTCCGCGACATGGTGAACGCGGTGAAGAAAGAGTTCGGCACGATCGACGGCCTCGTCAACAACGCCGGCCTCACGCGCGACAAAGTCTTCGTCATGATGAGCGAAGAGGACTGGAGCGAAGTCATCCGCACCAACCTGACGGGCGCGTTCAACTTCGCGCGCGCCGCGGTCTTCATGATGATGAAGGCGAAGCGCGGCTCGATCCTGAACATCACGTCGATAAGCGGGGTGATCGGATTACCCGGGCAGGTCAACTATTCAGCCTCGAAGGCGGGCCTCATCGGCCTCACGAAATCGCTCGCAAAAGAAGTCGGCCGCCTCGGCGTCCGGGTCAATGCGCTCGCGCTGGGATTCATCGAAACCGACATGACCGCCGCGCTTCCAGAAGAGAATCGCAAGCAAGCGCTCGACATGATCCCGCTCGGCCGCTTCGGCAAAGTCGAAGACGTAACGCCCACCGCCGCATTCCTGCTGTCGGACGCTTCCGCCTACATCACAGGCGCAGTAATCCACGTAGACGGCGGCCTCGCGATGTAGTTGCAAAATCCTTCTCCCGTTATTTCACGGGAGAGGAGGACGCGCGCAACGCGCGCGGCAGGTGAAGAAATAACGGGAGAGGGATTTTTCAACGGCGTGCCGGGATGACCGGCAAGGTCAGACACGACGCAAAGCTGCGGTCGTGCATCACGGTTTGCATTGCGGGGCGGATCTCGGCGTCGGTGTATAGCGGATGGCCGGTGTTGGGGTTGCGATCGAATCTTGGGAAGTTCGATGAGGCGACTTCCAGCCGGATGCGGTGGCCTTTCTTGAACAGGTTCGACGTGGACCACATGTCGATATCGAACTGCGCGACTTTGCCCGGCGTGAGCATCACTTCGTGCGACTGCGATTCGCGATAGCGCGCGCGGATAATTCCGTCCGTGAGATTGAGCGCGGTGCCGCAGGGCGACACGTCCACGAGCTTTGCCGTGAAGTCCGTGTCAGGCGCCGATGACGACGCGAAGAGCGTGAGCGTCACGGGGCCGGTTACCTCGACATCCTCATCCAGCGGCTCGGTCGAATAAACGAGCACGTCGGCGCGATGCTCGACGCTGGCCTGATCCCACGCGCCGCCTTGCAGCGCGCCCGGATAGCAGCATAGTCCGCCGCCGCCGGTGGGAACCGGATCGGCCGGATTGTATAGAAAATGATCTGATGGTTCCGACCCGGGCGCGTCGGTCGAAAGCGCGCCGTCGCCGTACATGCTGTTGGCCTTGCCGCGGCTGTGCAGGTAGTAGCGGCGGAAATCGGTGCCGGCGATCGGCCATTCCTTTTCATCGCGCCATTCGTTGATGCCCATGACGAAGAGCCGCACCGCAGCTTCATCGCTGCCGTTCTTGCCCTTGAGCCAGCGATCGAAAAATCGCAGTTGCATCCCATCGACATCGACCGACACCGGGCCGGATCGGAGGCCGAAGTCGACCGCGCCGACCAGATTCTGGAACGGCACCGCATGGCTCCACGGCCCGACCATCAGGCGCTGGCCGCTGCGCGCGGCGTCAGTCGCGCCCTTCGCGCGCATCCCGGCGAAGTTGCGCAGCGTGCCGCCCTGGAAGATGTCGTACCATCCACCGATGTTGAGTGCGGGAACATTGATCTTGGCGTGACGCTCTTCGATCGACAGCGCGCGCCAGTAATCGTCGTAGCCGGGATGCTTCAGCCAGTCGAAGAAGTACGGCGCGCCCTTCTGAAACATCGGAAAGTCGCTGAGCGGCAGATGTTCCATCTTGTCGCGCATCTTATCGATCGAGCCGACGACCGCGCCGAGTTCTTGGGCGATCGCGCTGTCGCCGCTGCGCTCGCGCATCAGGCGTGGCGGCGCGAGCGCGGCCATCGTCCAGCTCACGTTGAAGAAGAGCGCGAAGGCGCCGCCCTGGTAGGTCCATCCGTCGTGATAGTCGCTCGCCGTGATCGACGGCACCATCGCTTTCAGGCTCGGCGGCGCCTGGGTCGCGGCGAGCCACTGCGTGGCGCCCATGTACGATGCGCCGTAAGTGCCGACGTTGCCGTTGGCCCACGGCTGACGCGCGGCCCACTCGATCGTGTCGTAGCCGTCGGCGGCCTCGACAGTGAAACAATCCCATTCGCCGTCGGAGGCAAAGCGCCCGCGGCAATCCTGGATGAGCACATTGTAGCCGGCCTCCGCCGCGCGCGTCGCGTCGAGCGTCATCGCGAACACCATCGGCATCGTCTTGTTGTACGGCGTGCGATTCAGGAGCACCGGCAGCTTCTCGTTGCTATCGGGACGGAACAGGTCGCCGCGCAGGACGCATCCGTCGCGCATCGGAATCTCGATGTTTCGTTCCATTACGATTCGCGCCATCGCGGTCGCTCCTTGAGGAAGGAATCTCGATCGGCTTCTAACGCGGCGCGCGCGATCGCATCAAGCGCGAAGCCATTCGAGCGGGCGTGGGCGGAAGTTGAGTTCACGCCGCGCCTTCTCGTTAGAAGCGCCGCGCAAACACGTCGCGTAATAGACGCTGTCGGCGCCCGACGTCGAAAGCGCTTCCTGTTCGGTGATTTGAGGGGGCTCGGGGGCGCCGCACGCGCGCGCGAAGGCCGGCAGCCATACGCGCTGCGGGCTTGGATTGTCGTCAACGATATTGTACGGGCCGGGCGTACATTCGAGGGCAGCGACGGTGGCGGATGCGGCGTCTTCGATATGGACGAAATTCGATACGCCCTCGCCGCCGCCGATGATCGGCACCTGACGCCGGCGCACCTGCTCGCCCATATCGCCGTCGTTGGTGTACCAGGTGCCAGGTCCGTAGAAGAATCCGTAGCGCATCGCCACGCAATCGATTTCCGCTGCGCGAAAAGCGGTCGATTCGAGCTCGAGGTAGGTGCGAACGCTGGCCGCGACTCCCGGTGACGCGTTGACAGCCAGCGGGCACGACTCGTCAGCCAACCCCGGACCGGGCGCATACCAGAATCCCGACGCTTGCAGGACATAGCGGGGCACGTCGCTCTCGCGCATGGCTGCGAGCAGGTTGAGGTTTCCTTCGCGGCGCACTTTGCTGTCGCGCTCACCAGCAGCCTTCATCTCGTCGGGAGTGTAATGCCGCGGCAGTGAAGTCAGCTCATTGATGACGGCGTCGGGGCGAACACGCGCAATCGCGGCGCGGACCGAAGCCGCATCGAGTGCGTCGCCGATCACAGCTTCGGCGCCCATCTCGGCGAGCGTGCGCGTCGATTCCGCTGAGCGCACGAGGCCAAACACGCTGTGGCCGTGCTGTTTCAAACCGCGAATCAATGGCCGTCCGATCGCGCCAGTCGCGCCAGCCAGCAGGACTTTCATGATTAATCTCCGGCGTTTCAGGATAGTGTAGGGCGCCTGACGTATCCTACGAGCGCGCCACAAGACGCACCATTGAAAAGGTGACGCCCGGGCCAACAAGATATCAGTACCGACTCGCGCCGGATCGAACGGCGGAGAGGAATCAACTTACTTCGGCGAGCAGGTCGAAAGATCGATCTCGCAAACGCCCCAATTCAGCTTGCACGAGTTGAGCGCGTTGTATTCGGCCTGGCTGAGCGAATGTGCAATCGCGGTCGTGTAGTGAACGGCGCCCTTGGCCACTGCCAGAGCGGCGCAGTTGTTCGAGAAGTCCGCAACGATCTTGCAATTGTTCCCATAGCGGGCGCAGGTCGAGAATGCCGCGCTTTGCGCCGACGCCAGGCTCGGCTTGCCCCAGGAAATTCCCTCGGCTCCCGTTTTCACGCCATACGCGATTGCGCCGTAGGGTGCAGGTGCGGACGAACGGTGCCACGGATGCGTCACGTCGAGGTCGCCGCCGGGGCTGCATCGCGTCGAACAATCGCCGACGCCGCCAGCCTGCTCACAGTAGTCGAAGCAATCCATCGCCAAAATTGGCCGCGGCATCAGTAAAACGCTCAAAAGCGCCAAGAAAAACCAGTGTCCCCTCATACACTTGCCTGCGCTCACAAGAGTCGCATGATGCTTGAGCGCGCGGCAACGCTCGGGCGCTTGCCTGATACTTCACTTACCAGTAAATGATCCAAGTCGATGGAAGACGCTCCTCCATTCCGATCGCCCGCGTTAAGCGCGCGCAATGCTGCTTCCCGCGCCCGGCGCGAGGCCGCAGTCGTCGCGGCCAAAGCCGTCTTCTTCGAGCATGGATATCAGCTCACCTCGATGGATCTGATCGCCGAGCAGGCGGGAACCACCAAGCGCACGCTGTACGATTATTTCGGTTCGAAGGAAGCGCTCTTTTCCGAAGTTATCGCGCAGGCAAGCCAGCAGTTCGTCGAGGCTCTGCCGCGTCCCGAAGATCTGCCGGACGATCCGAGGCAGGGGCTCTGCCGCTTCGCCAACCAGGTGCGATGGCTCGTCAGCGGCGACGACGCGATTCGGTTCGAACGCACCGTGATCGCCGAGGCCGAGCGTCATCCGGCATTCGGCCGCGACCTGTACGACATTGGCGTTGTCGGCGCCGAGAAAATCCTCGCCGCGTACATCGACAGTCAGATCGACGCGGGTAGATTGAAAGCCCATGACAGCCGCGTCACCGCGCAGGTGATCGTCGATATCGCGACCAATTCCGCGCTGCGCCGATTATTCGCGGCACAGCATGAGGACAGCGATCAACTGGCGGTTACTGTCATCGAAGAAGCCGTCGGTCTTTTCATTAGCAAGTACGCGGTCAATAAGTACCGGAACAAAGGCGCAGCAGCTAAATAGTCAATCGTGGGAGTGTGACTATGGGTATCGAAGCAAGCACCGAATCGTTGTCTCTGGCTCATCTCGACATAATTGGGCCCGAGCACTACCAGCAAAACGGCTACCCGCATGCCGAATGGACTTACCTGCGTGCACACAAACCCGTGTACTGGTATGACGGCCCGCATGCGAAGCCGTTCTGGGCAATCACCAAGCACGCCGACATTATTCAGATCGCCAAGCAGCCGCAGCTCTTCACCAACCGCCCGCGCATCGTAATCTTCGCCGACCAGCAGGGCGGCTATGGCGAGCCGGAGGAGCCGCCGTTTCAACATCTGCTCACGATGGATCCGCCGCAGCACGGTGAGTATCGCTCGATCATGAGCCGGCGCTTCACGCCGCGCGCGGTGAACGAATTGCGGCCGAAGATCGAGCGCATCACGCGCGAGGTCTGCGATTCGCTGGTCGGCAAGAGTGAAGGCGACTTCGTGGCCGATGTCGCAAAAAAAATCCCGCTCGCCGTGATCGCCGAGCTGCTCGGATGCCCGCGCAAGGACTGGGATCAGCTGTTTCGCTGGAGCAATGAGATCATCGGCGCGGGCGATCCCGAGTTTCGCCGCGAAGGCGAGAATCCGCAACAGACCTCGGAACGAGCCCGGATCGAACTGTTCCAATACTTCGCCCAGATGATGTCGGACCGGCAGAAAAATCCAACTGAAGACGTCAGCAGCATCGTCGCCAACGCCAAGCTCCCGAGCGGCGAGGCGATGCCGCCGATGGAGATGCTGGGTTATTACTTCCTGCTCGTGCTCGCCGGCAACGAAACGACGCGCAATGCGACCAGCGGCGGACTCCAGGCTTTCATCGATCATCCGGAGCAGTTCGATCGCTTGAAGAAGGATCCCACGCTCATCAAGTCCGCCGTTGAGGAGATCGTGCGCTGGGTCACGCCGGTGATTCACTTTGCCCGCAATGCGAGCGCCGACACCGAGATTCGCGGGCAGAAGATTCGCCAGGGCGAGTCGGTCTGTCTGTTCTACCCGTCGGCCAACCGCGACGAAGAAATCTTCGAGCGTCCATTCGAGTTCGATATCGGGCGCAATCCGAACCCTCATATCGCTTTCGGAATCGGCGAGCACTTCTGCCTTGGCGCCAATCTCGCGCGGCTCGAGCTGGAGGTGATTTTCGCCGAGCTGGCGCGGCGCCTGGAATTCGTGGAGCCAACCGCGCCGCTCGAGCGCCTGCGCTCGAGCTTCGTCGGCGGCATCAAGCACATGCCGATTCGATTCAAGATGAACCCGGCCTCGCACTAGGCCGCGCCTCGATTTGCGCAAGCGGCGTCGCGTATAACGATATTGAGGTTCGCGGGCTATGGCTTACGTCGAAGGGCAGACGATTCACGACGCTGACGCGCATATCATGGAGGCGCCGACTTTTCTCGACGGCTATGTCGAGGAACGCTACGCCAGGGAAATAAGCAGCAAGAATCTCTTCAGCGCGCTCGGCGAAAAGAGCGGGCGCGATCTGTTCGCGATCGTGCGCGGACGCCATGACGATCCTGCCTGGCGCGCCAAAGTTGCCGACGAAATTCTGCTGCACAAGAACTACGAGGCGCTCGGTTCGTGGCGGCGCGAGGATCGTCCGCAGGCGCTCGACCGGCTCGGTTTCGCAAGCCAGCTCGTGTTCACGACGATGTTCCTGAGCCTGCTCGATCTCGAGCACAAGGGCGACCCCGCGATGCGCACCGCGGTGGCGCGCGGATTCAATCGCGCGATGGTGGATTTCTGCGCCGTGGATCGCCGCCTGCTCGCGTCGTGCTACGTGCCGCTCGCCGACTTTGCCGAGGCCGAGACGATCGCACGCGACGCGATCGCGATCGGCGCCAAGGCGCTGCTCATCCCCTCGCGATGCCCCAAGGGACACTCACCCAGTCACATCGGATTCGACCCGGTGTGGGCGCAGGCGCAGGAAGCCGGCCTGCCGATCCTGTTCCACGTCGGCGGCGGCGGGCAGCTCATATCACCTGACTACTTCGTCAATGGGATGCCGCCGGTGCCGGACTTCCACGGCGGCGACGGCAACTTCCGTTCCGTCGATTACATGGCGATTCCATATCCGCCGATGCAGACCCTTGCGACGATGATCTTCGATCGCGTGCTCGATCGATTCCCGCGGCTTATGTTCGGCGTGATCGAGCAGGGCGCGCTGTGGGTGCCGGGCTGGATGCGCTCGATGGACTCGGCGTTCGTCGCGTTTATCAAGAATGAAGACCGGCTGAAGCAGCTTTCGATGAAGCCGAGCGAGTTCGTACGGCGGCAAGTGCGCGTCACGCCGTATCCGGCCGAGGACACCGGCTGGATCATCGCCAACTCGGGCGACGAGGTCTGCATGTTTTCATCGGACTTCCCGCACGTCGAAGGCGGGCGCAATCCGCTGCGGCGCTTCGAAGATGCGATGCGCGACACGCCCGAAGCCGCCAAGCGCAGGTTCTACTGCGACAACTTCATCGATCTGATGGGCAACGGTCTCGTCCCGGAACTACGGCATCCCACGATGGGTGCGACCGCGAACTGACGATCGCCGGGGGGCATCATGATCGGTCGAGCGAAAGCCGCGATCCGCATCGCGGTCCTTCTAATTCCGATCGTAGCCTTCGCATGCGCGCGAGCTGAGGCTCAACCCTCGCTTACGCCGACGAACGACGTCGCATCCGCGACGAATGACTTCGGTCTGCGACTTCTGCGGCAATTGACCAAGAGCATTTGGTGGCGACGGTAGGAGTCGAACCTACGACACTGCGGATATGAGCCGCATGCTCTAACCAACTGAGCTACGTCGCCACCGGAACGGAAAAGATTACATCGAGCGGGCGAGCCGTGAAAGTCCTTACCTGAGCGGAACCTTCTTGGATTTAACCTGGCGGCTGCGGCGATCGACCTGGTAGATGGCGCCCTCGTTCACTTCGATACAGGTCAGCTTGCCGCCATAGACGAGACCGGTGTCGATGCCAAGCTTGTAGGGCAAATCGATCATCACGCCGCGCATGGGCGTGTGGCCGAACACCACGATCGCGTCGAGCTTGTGCGGGTTGAAGATAAACTCCTGCCGAATCCACAGCATGTCCTCGACCTGCTGCTCTTCGAGCTGGCGCATCGGCATGATCCCCGCATGGACGAAGAGATACGGCGGGCGATAGTAACTGGTGCCGAGGCGGCGCAGGAAGTCGGTATGCGTTTCCGGCAAGAGCTCGTGCGCACGCTCGAGGTCAGCCTCGCCCACGCCGTAGCTTTCGAGGGTCGCGATTCCGCCGTTGAACAGGAATGACTCGCCGTAATTACCGGGCATCCCGAGGTAGGACATCATCATGTCCTCGTGATTGCCCTTCAAGAACACGTACTCGGCCTTGGTCTTTTCGAGATCGAGCGCGAGCTCGATAACGTCGCGCGCTGAGGGGCCGCGATCGACATAGTCACCGACGAATACGACGGTGTCGCCCGCGGTCGGGGCGATCGCCTTGATCAGAGAATCGACTTCGTCGGCGCAGCCGTGGATGTCGCCTATCGCAAACAAGCGTCCTTCGATTTTTGGTTTGCGAAACGACAAATACCCGCTCTCCGAGGCGTTCCTTTTACTTTCCCGTACCGTTCTGTAGCAAGGCGCCGAGCGAATCGCGGTCTTCGATCAGGCGCCGTGCCGCGCTGTAGGGATTGAGCGCACCCGCGCGCACCTGATCGACCAGCTTCGCGGCCCCGCCTGCGGCGACAGCGCGGAGGGTTCGCTCCTCGAGCTCGGCCGCCAGTACCTCGATGAATTCATGGGTGCGGCGCTCGGCGATTCGCGCCGCATCCCGCGTTTCCTTAAGCCATTCCCGATGCTTTGCGATCGCGTTCACGACCGCATCTATCCCCTGGTCGGTGACCGCTTGTGTCATGAGGACTGGAGGACGCCATCCGCCGCCGCTGCGCAGATGCACGTTATGCTCTAGCTCCGCCTTCATCCGATCGGAGCCCTCGCGGTCGGCCTTGTTGACGACGAACACATCGGCGATTTCGTTGAGCCCGGCCTTCATTACCTGAACGGAATCGCCGCCTTCGGGAACGGTGACAACGACCGTTGTGTCAGCCAGATCCATGATCGAAAGCTCGGTCTGCCCGACGCCGACCGTCTCGATAATGATGATGTCGTGGCCGTAGGCATCGAGGAGCTTTACGATCTCGCGCGTCGCGCGGCTCAGGCCGCCATGGCTGCCGCGCGATGAGATGCTGCGGATATATACGCCCGCATCCTTGTAATGATCGGTCATCCGCACGCGGTCGCCGAGCACGGCACCGCCTGAGAACGGGCTCGAAGGATCGATCGCCAGCACAGCGACCGACTTTCCGAGGCCGCGATATTTCGCGATGAGGCGGTTGGTCAGCGTCGATTTGCCCGCGCCGGGAGGGCCGGTGATGCCGATAATGTGCGCCGTGCCGGTTTGACTGTAGATACGCTCGATGATTGCGCTCGACTCGGCGGCGCGATTCTCAACCATCGTGATAAGCCGCGCGAGGGCGCTCGTTTCGCGGCGCGCAAAGCGCTCCAGCAGCGAATCCAGGGGTGAACGAGACTCAGTTCGAGTCGCTTGGGCTTCAACAGGCATGGCAGGCTGTCTCGCGATCATAGCGGCTCCAAGCTTTGCGGCGCAACAAACGTATTGCGCCCGCATTGTGCTTCGGGTCTGCTGCCCTCTATGATCCTGAGGCGTGAAGCTTCGCGATACTTATACCGATTGGCGCGTGACTGCCGGGTTGGCTCTCGTGCTGCTCGGCGCGACCAACTGGGTGATCGGCCTTTCGCGCACGCAGATGTACAGCCAGATAGTGGCGTCGGCGCGCGAACAGGACTACGCGACCGATATCCGCAGCTTCGACGAGCTCGACGCGAGCGCCGGCGCCGTGCTCGAACCCTTCACCAACGAGGAGCGCCAGGTCTCATTCGCCACCGCGCGGATGGACTTCTATCATGCCACGTACCTCGCTGGGCGCGTGATGGTGATCGGCGGTCTGCTGCTCGGCTTCTGGGGCTTCATTCGCGTGATTCAAAAGGACTCGCGGCGCGCGGTCCGTACGCTGAGCTCCACGGCCAGCGGCCGAGCAAGGACTTCTCGGCCACATGGTTAAGCTGCTCGCCGAGCGCGCGGGAGCAAAAATCAATCTCTTTCTGCGCGTGACCGGCCGCCGCGCCGACGGCTATCACGAACTCGATTCGATCTTTCTGCCAATCGCGCTCGCCGATTCCGTCAGTATCGAATATCGCGATGGCGTCGGCCGCTCCGTGAGGCTCCTCTGCGATGCGACCGAGCTCGGCGATCCGGCAACCAACCTCGCGAGCCGCGCCGCCACAGCGTTTCAAAACCAGTTCAACCTCGATGCTTCTGTGCTGATCCGGCTCGACAAGCGGATACCAGTAGGCGCGGGACTCGGCGGCGGCTCGAGCGATGCGGGCGCGGTCCTGCGAATGATGGCGCGGCTCGCGCGCATCGATGCGCCAGCGGAGCTGCATCGTATCGCGATCAGTCTGGGAGCCGACGTGCCATTCTTTCTCGATCCGCGACCGGCACGAATCACGGGAATCGGCGAGAAGCTCGCGACGCTCGAGGGGATCGGCTCGATGCCGCTGGTGCTTGCGTTACCGCCATTCGGTATCGCAACGGCGGGAGTCTTTCGCGTGCTGAAAAAAGAAAACTGGCGCGGCCCTGCCGAAGCCGCCGATATCGAGGCGGTAAGGCGCGGCGACATCACGTCCGCGATCGCGGTCAACGATCTCGCCGCAGTGGCCGCAGAGCAGCATCCCGAAATCTCGACGCTGATCGAACTTCTCAAATCGCTTGGCGCGTGCGCCGCGCAAATGACCGGCAGCGGCAGCGCCGTGTTCGGGATCTTCGGATCACGCGACGAGGCCGAGCGCGCTGCGCAGGCCGCTCAACAGCGCGCGCCGAAAACGAGATTCGTCGTGACCGCAACGATCGGCAGCGATCAACGAGGGACGCCAAAATGACCGCGGCCGAGAATCTCGCGATCTTCAAACGTTTCCTGCGCGAGCTCGGCAGGGGTAACTACGACGTAATCAACGAAGTCTGCTCACCCGAATTTGTGTTTCGCTCGCCGAATTTCCCGGGATGGCCGCGCGGGTTCGAAGGTGCCAGAAGGATTGCTCAAGCGGGGTCGACCCTTATCGGCAACGCGGAGCATACTATCGACGATCTCTTCGCCACCGAGGATCGCGTCGTGATGCGCATGACGATCCGCGGCACCTTCGTCGGCGAACCCACTCCCGGGTTTCCTGCCAAGGGCGAGAAATTCGCGATGGGCGCAGTCGCCATCTATCGCATGATCGATGGCAAAATCGTCGACGACTGGGGAATTCAGCTTACCAGCCCAACCGACGCGCCATGGGGATGAGCTGTGTATCGCGTGTTAATCGAAGCCTCGCGCTCCGATTGACAGCCAAAAACCGCACAAATAACATCGCATTTCCTCCACCCGGGAGCGGATTATGGCCTGGGCTTTGGCGATACCTCTTCTTGCGAGCCGCCAAGGCCTCGACGGGCGGATATTTGAGCGTTTAACGGTGCCGGTCCGAGGCCCAGCCTCCACCGGCACTGGAACTTTTTGTTGATTGGTGCAAGCACTAGGCACGCGGGTTACGCCTTCGAAACGGATTTTCGCGCTGGGCGGTCGCCAAGCTGGTAAGGCACCAGGCTTTGGACCTGGCATTCGAAGGTTCGAATCCTTCCCGCCCAGCCATAATTCTCAGCGCCAGTCGGCCGTGAAGTGTTTGGAACTTTGAACGAGCGCGCGAGGAACACGAGATAGATGTCGGATCGGGTCAAAGATCAACTGGAGATCTTCACCGGTAATTCCAACCCCGCACTTGCGCGCGAAGTCTGCGACCATCTCAAGGTCAAGGTGGGTGAAGCCGAAGTCGGACGTTTTCCCGACGGCGAGGTGATGGTCGAGGTGCGCGAGAACGTGCGCGGCGGCGATTGCTTCGTTATCCAGTCCACCTGCTCTCCGCCCAACGATAACCTGATGGAGCTGCTGCTCCTGATCGATGCGCTGCGGCGCGCGTCGGCCGGACGTATCACGGCGGTGATCCCCTACTTCGGCTATTCGCGGCAGGATCGTAAAGTCGCGCCGCGCGTGCCGATCAGCGCCAAGCTGGTAGCCGATTTGATCGCAACCTCGGGAGCGCATCGCGTGCTCACCGTCGATTTGCACGCCGGCCAGATCCAGGGCTTTTTCAACATTCCGGTCGACAACATGTACGCGATGCCGGTCCTGATGAACTATCTGCGCAAACGCGTCGACGGGCAGAAGGTCAGCGTCGTATCGCCTGATGCGGGCGGAGTGGAGCGCGCACGGGCATTCGCGCGGCGCCTCAACGCGAACCTCGCGATTATCGACAAGCGCCGCCGCCGCGCGAGCGAGGTCGCCGAGATGCAGCTCGTCGGTGATGTGCGCGATTCGATCGCGGTGCTCGTTGACGACATGATCGATACCGCCGGCACGATCACCGAGGCCGCCAAGGTCGTCGCTAACGCGGGCGCATCGGAAGTGCTCGCCTGCGCGACCCATCCGATTCTGTCCGACCCGGCCTGCGATCGCCTCAACAAGTCGAACATCAAGGAAATCGTCACCACGAACAGTATTCCGCTCAGGGCCAAGGCCCAGGCCGAGCTCTCCAAGCTCAAGGTTCTGACGGTAGGAAGCCTTCTGGCGGAAACGATTCTACGCATTCATAATGAGGAGTCGGTCAGCTCGCTCTTCAACTGAGCGGCCGTCATACAAGGAACGCAATAATGGAAACCGCTGAACTAGCTTGTGAAAAACGTGCCGATCGTCCGAAGAACCTGTCCCGCGCGCTGCGCCGCCAGGGACGGGTGCCGGCCGTGCTCTATGGACCCACGACGACGCCGACTTCGATCGCGGTCGATGCCGCCGAGCTGAAAGCCAAAGTTTCAGCCGCGGCCCACGCCCGTATCATCAAGCTCAAGTCCGCGACCGCCGAGCTCGACGGCAAGCACGTGATCTTCAAGGATCTGCAACGCGCTCCGGTGTCGGGCGATATCCTGCACGCCGATTTTTACGAGGTCGATCTCAATAAACCGCTGCGCGTCGAAGTGGCGCTCAAGTTCGTCGGCAAGGCCAAGGGTATCGGCAACGGCGGAATCCTGTCGCCGCTCGAGCGCTCGGTGCTCGTCGAATGCCTGCCGCTTGAAATTCCTGAGACGGTCGAAGTCGATGTCACCGACGTTGACATTCACGACGTGGTGCACGTCTCCGCGCTCAAGTTCGTCGGCAACGTCAAGCCGATCTTCGATACCGATTATCCGATCGTGACCGTTCTGCCTCCCACCGTGGCTGAGGCTCCTGTGGCTGCCGCCGCGGCTGCGGAAGGCGCGGTTGAAGGTGCGGCGCCTGCCGAAGGTGCTGCCGCGGCTCCCGCTGCTGAAGGCGCCAAGGACGAGAAGGCTGGGGACAAACCCGCAGGCAAGAAGTAGCGCTACCACTCGCGCGCGTCGTACGATCGGCGCGCGCGATTTTACATTCCAGATGATGAGGAGGCGGATCGGACGTGCGATCCGCCGCGCGGAGGGGCAAGGGCGCGATGAGTTTCGTTCATCTACACGTCCATACTCAATTCAGCCTTTTAGACGGGGCCAACAAGGTCGGCCCGCTTATCGAACACGCCAAGTCCTCCGGGATGGAAGCGATTGCGATGACCGACCATGGCAACATGTTCGGCGCCGTCGAGTTCTACCAGAAGGCAACTGCCGCGGGGATTAAACCAATCATCGGATGCGAGGCGTATCTCGCGCCGGGCAAGCGCACCGATCGCTCGCAAGTGCCGCGCAGCGATGACTTCGACGGCGGCGGCAACTACCATCTGATCCTGCTCGCGCAGAATCGCGCCGGCTACAAGAATCTCTGCAAGCTCCTCACCCACGCCTACCAGGAAGGCCTCTACTACAAGCCGCGCGTCGATAAGGATCTGCTCGAAGAGCTGAACGAGGGACTCATCGTTCTCTCGGGATGCCTCTCCGGCGAGATCAATCGATGGCTCCGCGGCGGGCGCTCGGACAAAGCGCGCGAATGCGCCGAGTGGTACGCGCGCGTTTTCAAGGATCGCTTCTACATCGAGCTCCAGGACAACAAGCTGCACGGTCCCTTCAACGAGGCGCTGCGCGATATCGCAAAGCAGGTCGGCCTGCCCGTAGTCGCGACCAACGACTGCCACTATCTGCATCGCGACGACGCCAAGGCCCATGAAGTCCTGCTCTGCATCCAGACCGGCAAGACGATGGCCGACGAAACGCGATGGCGTTTCGATACCGACGAGCTCTACGTCAAAACGCCCGAGGAAATGGCGGCGGCCTTTGGCGCCGACTCCGAGGCGCTGCGCAACTCGGTCGAGATCGCGCGCCGCGTCGATTTCCAGTTCGAGTTCGGCAAGTTTCATTTCCCGGTTTATCGCACCGACAAGGAAATCGACTTCGATGTCGAGATGGAACGCCGTGCCCGCGAGGGTCTCGCCGCGCGCCTCGATGAAATTCGCGCGCGCCGCCCCGATGTCGATGAAAGCGCGTACCAGGCGCGCCTCGATCGCGAGCTGCCGATCATCCGCGACATGGGATTCTCGGGCTACATGCTCATCGTCTCAGACTTCATCACTTATGCGAAGAACCAGGGAATTCCCGTCGGGCCGGGCCGCGGCTCGGTCGTCGGCAGCCTCGTTTCGTACGCGCTCGGAATCACCGAGGTCGATCCCGTCGAGCATAAGCTGCTCTTCGAGCGATGGCTGAATCCCGGGCGCAAGTCGATGCCTGATATCGACGTCGATTTCTGCTACGAGCGCCGCGACGAAGTGCTCGAATATGTGCGCAAGAAGTACGGCGCCGATCGTGTGGCGCAGATCATCACGTTCGGCACGATCAAGGGTAAGCAGGCGATTCGCGACGTCGGCCGCGCGCTCGGACTCTCGTTCGCCGAGACCGATCGCATCGTCAAGCTTTATCCCGCGCCCAAGCAGGGCCGCGATTTCCCGCTCGAGCAGGCGCTCGAGATGGAGCCGCGCCTCAAGGAAGAGCGCAAGAAGTACAAGGAGCTCTTCAACTACGCCTTCAAGCTCGAAGGGCTGCTGCGTCACGCCTCGCGCCACGCGGCCGGCGTCGTGATCTCCGACCTGCCGCTCAACGAGATGGTGCCGCTCTACGTCGACAAGGAGTACACCGAGGACTCGCTCGCGATTACCCAGTACGCGATGAAGAGCATCGACGAGATCGGCCTAATCAAGTTCGACTTCCTGGCGCTCAAGAACCTGACGCTTATCACCGACACGCTCGCGCTGATCAAGGCCGACGGCAAGCAAGTGCCGGACCTCGCGCGCCTGCGCCTCGATGACGCAGATACCTACAAACTGCTTTCTCGGGGCGATACCGTCGGCGTGTTCCAGATGGAAAGCTCGGGGATGCGCCGTTTCATCTCGGATCTCAAGCCGACCTGCTTCGACGATATCATCGCCGCCGGTTCGCTCTTCCGCCCCGGCCCGCTCGACGCGGTGCAGGACGGCAAGACGATGGTCCAGCACTACGTCGATCGCAAGCACGGCCGCGAGCGCGTCGAGTACGATCACAAGCTGCTCGAGCCGGTGCTCAAGGATACCTACGGCGTAATCGTCTACCAGGAACAGGTGATGGGCGCGGCGCAGGCGCTGTCGGGATACACGCTCCAGGAAGCAGACCTGCTGCGCGCCGCGATGGGCAAAAAGAACAAGGTCGTCATGGAAAAGGAGCGCGTTCATTTTCTCGAAGGCGCGCAAAAGAATGGCCTGACGCCTGAGCTTGCGACGACGATCTTCGAAAAAATCGAGACCTTCGCCTCCTACGGCTTCAACCGCTCGCACGCCGCGGCCTACGCGCTGACGACCTACACCACGGCCTACCTGCGCGCGCATTATCCGCACGAGTTCATGGCGGCGCTGATGTCGCTCGACATGGACGACAACGCCAAGACCTACAAGAACATCGCGGCGCTGCGCGAGATGCGCATCAAGATGCTGCCGCCTGACGTCAACGAAAGCCGCGTCAAGTTCGCGGTAACAGAGGGCGGACTCCGTTTCGGCCTCGGTGCGATCCGCGGCGTCGGCGCGAAGACGGCCGAGGCGATCATCGCGGTGCGCGAGGAGGGCGGGCACTTTAACGGCATCGTCGATTTCTGCATGCGGGTGGGCGCGGCGCTCGTGAATCGGCGCGTACTCGAAGCACTCATCCGATGCGGTGCCTTCGATTCGCTCAAGATTGCTCGTGCCGCGTTGATGGCGCAGGCGGAAGACGTGCTTCGCCTCGCGCAGAAGGCGCAGGAAGACGCCGCGAAGAATCAGATGGGCCTGTTCGGCGGCAAAGTGAAGGTGCCGGACCTGCCGCCGCGCGCGCCGATCCCCGAATGGAACACGCGCGAAAAACTCAAACACGAAAAAGACGCGCTCGGCTTTTACATTACAGCCCATCCGCTCGACGGCTTCGAGCGCGAGGTTGCCCGCATCACCAAGCTCACTACCAATGATCTCACGAGCGTCCCCGACGGCAGCCAGGTTCAACTCGCGGGCGTAATTCACGCGGTAAAGCTCAAGAACAACAAGTCCGGCAAACGCTACGCCACCTTCTCGATCGAGGATCGCGAGGGCGCCGTCGAAGGAATCGCGTGGCCCGAAACGTACGCGAAGCACGAGCAGCTGATCATGGGCGACGAGCCGGTGATCATCCGCGGCAAGCTCGATATCGATGAGGATCGCGCACAAATCATCCTCGACACGCTGACTCCCCTCGGCGCGGCACTGGTAGATTCGGTGCGCGAGGTGCGTATCACCGCCTCGATGCGCCGTCTTGACAACGGCGGCCTCGAAGCCCTGAGCAAGGCCCTCCAACGCAACCGCGGCAAATCGCTAACCTACCTGCATCTCGGCCTCGACGACGGCCGCGAAGCCATAATGCTCCTCGGCGACAGCTACCGCGTCACGCCAACCGATCAATTCGTCACGGAACTCGAGCAGATGCTATCGCCCGGCGCCGTCGAGCTGCGGTAACTTCCGCTCCTCCGGCGCGACTTCGATTGCTGCCACCTGACGCGCAAGCGCGTCGCCACGGCGCGACTTGATCCACCCGATGCGCAAACCTCGGATGCCGCAGACCAACAAAATCGCGCAGGAACATTTCGATGTCCGAAAATGGCGAGCATCGTTGCTGCCCGAGCATTATGATGCGGACATGCAACTCGATGCGGATCTTTGTTACCGGGCGCTCAGGGCGCGTGACTCGCGGTTCGATGGCCGCTTTTTCGTGGCCGTCTCATCGACGAAGATTTATTGCCGCCCGATCTGCACGGTAAGGCCGGCCCAGCGGGAGAATTGCACTTTCTTTCCTAGCGCGGCGGCGGCGGAGGCCGCCGGCTATCGGCCGTGCCTCAGATGCCGTCCTGAGCTCGCGCCTGGCAACGCCAGCGTCGATGCATCCCATCGCCTGGCACAGTCAGCCGCGAGCCTGATCGAAGATGGGGCCAATGCCGATGAGAGCCTCGAGCAGATCGCCGCGAAGCTCGGCGTGACCGATCGTCATCTGCGCCGCGTGTTTCACGAGGAGTTCGGTGTCGCGCCGATTGCCTACGCGCAGACCCAGCGCTTACTGCTCGCCAAGCGATTACTCACTGACACCGCGTCGACTGTGACCGATATCGCGTTCGCTTCGGGATTCGGCAGCCTGCGCCGCTTCAATGCGCTGTTCAAGTCGCGCTATCGGCTGAGTCCTTCGCGACTGCGCAAGCCGCCGATTTCCGAGGTGCCCGAAGCTCTGGGTTTCGAGCTCAGCTATCGCCCGCCGTATGATTGGCCCGCGCTAACGAGATTTCTCGGCATGCGATGCGTCGGCGGCGTCGAGGAATTTTCGGTAACCTCATATCGCCGCACGGTTCGAATCGTGCGCGACGGCCGAGAGCATCTCGGCTGGATCGAAGTATCGCCGTCGCGGCGCAAACCGGCTCTGCGCGTGATGATCGCAGCATCGCTGATGAAGGTCCTGCCCGCGGTGCTCGCGCGCATCAAGCATCTCATGGATTTGTCGGCGAACCCCGAGGAGATCGGCGAAACGCTCGGCGCTCTCGCGGTCGATCATCCAGGTATTCGAGTGCCGGGCGCATTCGACGGATTCGAGATCGCGGTCCGTGCGATTCTCGGACAGCAGGTGAGCGTCGCCGCGGCGCGCACGATCGCGGGCCGCTTCGCCAAGGCTTTCGGCACTCCGGTCGAGACGCCTTTCGCTACGCTGCAGACGGCATTTCCAACTCCGCAGCGCGTTGCGGAGCTCGAAGTCGGCGACATCGCGCGCCTCGGCGTGATCGCCTCGCGAGCGCGCTCGATTATCGAACTCGCGCGCGCGATCACCCGTGACAAGCTGATACTGACGCCGCTCGCCGATGTCACAGCCGCGATGGATCACCTGCGCAGCCTGCCGGGTATCGGCGAATGGACCGCACAGTACATCGCGATGCGCGCGCTCGGCTGGCCCGACGCATTTCCGCATTCTGATCTCGGCGTCATGAAAGCCCTCGGCGAGAGCAACCCGAAGCGCGTGCTGGAAGCCGGCGAGGCATGGCGGCCATGGCGTGCCTACGCAGTGATGCATCTGTGGATGCTGGAAGCCGCGACGAAAGTGAGGATTGCAAGTGGAACTGCTGCTTGATCGCATCAAAACGCCGATTGGTGTGATGCTGCTGGTCTCCGACGGCGAGTCGCTCCGCGCCGCCGATTTCTCTGACTACGAATCGCGGATGCATCGGTACCTGCGTCTCCACTACGGCGAATATTCGCTCAAGGATGCGCGCAACCCCGGGCACCTCAGCGATCGGATTCGCGCGTACTTCGATGGCGACCTCACTGCGATCGACAAAATCCCCGCAAAGACCGGCGGGACGCCGTTCCAGCGCGACGTGTGGCAGCGCCTGCGCAAGATTCGCGTCGGCACCACCACGACCTACGGCGAGCTCGCGCTTCAGATCGGCAAGCCCAGCGCGAGCCGCGCGGTTGGAATGGCTAACGGCTCGAATCCTGTTGTGCTCGTGCTTCCGTGCCATCGCGTGATCGGCGCGAGCGGCGCGCTGACCGGCTACGGCGGCGGCCTCGATCGCAAGCGCTGGCTGCTCAATCATGAAGGCGCGCGGCCGGCTCAGCGCGAACTCCTCGGCAAGTGAATCGGCGCCGCAAAGTTCGACACGTAGCATCCGGGCGCGAAGCGCCCTGACATAACGAAGGCGCTACGCGCGATGTCTGGCACTGGCACCTTTGGGGGCCTCCAAGATCCCTCGACTTCGCTCGGGATGACGATCTTTTCTTTTGACTGAAAATATGGGTGGGGTGAGCGTTCCTGCCCGCCACTGAGGCGCGCGAACCTTAACGGCTCTCGCCACCAATTCCAGTGAAGGCGGCGCACCGTCTTATGGCGGGCAGGGGCGCCCGCTCACCATATTTTTCCGGCTCTTTCAGGGTGCCTTGACTCCGACGGTATTTGTAATAGAACTACAATTACATTTATGACCGATCATCTCGTGACATCCTCGGGAACCAAGCGCGTGCATGCGCCGCGGCAGCGGCGCTCGCATGAAACGATGGAGCGGGTGCTCGCCACCTTTACCCGGATGCTCGAGCGCAAGCCCTTCGAGGCGATCACGATCGCCGAGCTGGCGCGCCGCTCACGCGTCGCCGTTACTTCTATCTACGCGCGTTTTGCCGACAAGCAGGCGCTCGTGCTCGCCGCCCACGATCGCCATCGCGAGGCGGTTCTTCAGCTCGTCGATCGCGAGCTCGATCCGGCCCGATGGCAGGGCAAGGACCTCGAGACGATCGTGCGCGAGTGCCTCGGGCCAATGATCGCCGGATGGTGGCGCAACGTGCCGCTTATCCGCGCGGCTCTCCTGGTCAACGATCGCGAGATCAACGAGCGCGCGGCCGAGATGCTGCGGCACATCTCCGAGCGCCTCGCCCTACTGCTCGGACCGCATCTGACGTGGCTTTCGCCATCCGAGCGCGACCAGGCGATCGACTTCGCGTTCCGCGGCGTGATGGCCGTGATGCACCAGCGGCTGGTCTTCGGTGAGGTCGAGCCGATGCGTTTTCATCTCACGCAAGAGGAATTGAATTCGCGGCTGGTCGATCAATTCCTCACGCTTGCGCTCGGAGCGCGCCGCGAATCGAAACGCCCGGGCCGCTCATCGCGGACAGCAACCAAACCCGCAAGGAGGATTTGACATGTTCGAATACTTCCAGACCAACTACGCGTGGAACCTGGCGATCGTGACGGCGCTCGAAATGGGCGCGGTCGCCTCCGACATCGACTCGGTATGCCGCCCGCTGCGGGCGGTCGAAGCGGCGGAATCCGCGGTCGCAACGCCGGCGTGGGTCAAAGCCTGGTGCGATCTTGGCGATCGATTGACGCGCCAGGCTCATGCCGATGTGACTGCCGGTCATCATCGGAGCGCGGGACGCAAGAACCTGCGCGCCGCGCTTTACTACATGATGGCGGAGCGGCCGGTTAGTCCACGCGACATGCGCAAGGCCGAGCTTTACGCGCTCGCGCTCAAGGCATTCCGCGCCGGCGTCGAGCTACGTGGCGATCCCGCGGAGTTCGTCGAAATTCCATATCGCGGCTCGAAGCTGCCCGCGGTGTTCGTGCGCGCCAATTCGATCGCCCCCGCGCCGTGCGTCATCCAGTTCAACGGCTTCGACTGGGTCAAGGAGTTCAACTACCTGATGACCGCCGAAGAATACGCGCGCCGCGGTATCGCGAGCCTCTTCGTCGATCAGCCCGGCAGCGGCGGCGCGCTTCGGTTGAATGGTATCGCGGGCGACCCTGAGTCCGAGAAACCTGCGACCGCGTGTATCGATTACCTCGCGACGCGGAGCGATGTTGACCCCTCGCGAATCGGAATCCAGGCGGCGAGCCTCGGCGGCTACTACGCGCCGCGCGCCGCAGCGTTTGAGAAGCGTCTTAAATGCTGCGTCGCGCTGGGCGCCTTCTTCGACGCGGAAGACGTGATGGCGATGCGCACGGCGCACGGCGATCGCTACGCGCGCTCGGTGCCTGAGGTCGATGACCAGATGATGTGGGTAGCGGGGGCGAAATCGATGCCCGAGGCGCTTATGTTTCTGAAGCGGCTGACGTTGAAGGCGGTCGCCGATAAAATCACCTGCCCGTTGCTCGTGATGCATGGCGGCGCGGATCGGCAGATTCCGATCGATCACGGGCAGAAGACTTACGATGCGGCGATCAACAGCGCGAATCGAAAGCTAGTGGTGCTCGGACCCGAGGATGGCGGCGTCGAGCATTGCTCGATCGACAACGTGCCGCTGTCAATTGAGATCGCAGCCGATTGGATCGCCGACGTGATGCATCCGACGCCGGCAATGTGATCGTGAAGATTCAGCGTGGCGCGGCGGCCGTGGATTTCAGGCGGCCGTCGGCGTCGCGATCGTAGCGCGAGGCGGCGATCTTTTTGTACTGGCGGTCGGCGAGCCAGGCGTAGCCCGGCACGTACCAGAGATAGGAGAGCAGTTTTCTGACGCCATGCTGTCGGCCGAGGATCTCGTTGATCGCGCGAGCGCCACGAAAAATTCGTCCGCCCTCATCGACGACGTGAAGCTCGCGCACAAGGTCTTCGCGTTTTAGCTCAGGAAACTCGGCACGGGCGCGCGCGTCGTCGAGATCAAACATCTCGAGCGCGCCGGAATTGTCGAATCGATTGAGCTTGGCAATGCTCGCGACACACATCTCGCACGAGCCATCGTAAAGCACCGCGAGCTTTCCAGGTGGAGCCTTGCCGCTGCGGCCCGGCACGTGATCACCGGCGTGACAGACGGGGATTGCTGCTGGCGCGATTGTTCCGCATGTTCTCCGTGCAGATGCGCCATTCGTAGCCGTCTAGCAGGGACTGCCATCCCGCTTCGATCGTGTTGGCGGATTTGGCGAGCGTGGTCCAGATCAGATTGCCGTCGGAGAATTTCTTGATCGATACGACGTCGGCCTCGGTCGATTCTCCGGTGGCGTGTTGGTAGGTCTCGGTGACCTTAACGTCGGCCAGATACGGGAAATACTTGAGCAGCGCCTTGCGCAGCGCGACGTCGAGTGCATGCACGACGCCGACGCCCGAGGCGGCTTCGGTCTCTTCGATATTGCCGACGCGAATGACGACGGTGGCGTCGATCGTCATCTTGCCTTCGAACAGGTCGTCAATAACGCGGCGGCGCACGATCTCGAACGGCGCCACGTAGTCGCGGGCGGTGCGCAACTCGGCGAGCTCGCGCGACGCCTGCGGCGCCTCAGCCTCGTAGAAGTTTTCCTGACGACCGGATTGCCGATCGGAAGTCATCATTGATTCCGCCCCAAAATTCCTGAACGGTTCACTCGGCCACCCGTCACCATACCAGATAGAATAATGGGTGACGCTGTCATCAATGCACGTTTTTGCACAAAGGCCGGAGCCACGATTAACTCAAACGCCGCCAGGATTGAGATCCGTCGCCATGGCCGACCGTCCGCGGCGTTGCCAAAACAATTTTCGCGCGAAATTCGTTTTGATGCGAGCGATTGCGGTGCGTGCTGCACTTTTTTTGTTGATCACTTTGGCAATCTTGGCAGCCGGACCCTCATCCGCTCGCGCATCGGAGGTGAAGATTCCGCTTACGATCGATTATCTCGCTCTGCGCGAAGCTATCAAGCATCAGATTTACATCGCGCCTGACGGGCATGCGGAACTCTGGAGCGGCGGCGACAACTGCCAGTTTCTGAACGCCATCAACCCGGACTTCAGCCGCATCGGCACCGCGCTGAAATTCGAGACTGCGGCGAATCTCGCGCTCGGCGTCCCGATCGGCGCCAACTGCCTCACGCCGATCAAATGGAATGGGTTCATCGAGGCCGCGACCGCGCCCTATATCACGCCGGACCTGCAGCTCAAGTTTCACGTCCGCGATCTCAACCTGTTGGATGCGCATCACAAGAAGTCAGTTTTCGTCGGCAAGGGCTTCGACCTTATCAAGCAATACTTCATCCCGCGCTTCGAGAGCTTCACTTACGATCTAAACCCCGCGGTGCAGCAGTTGGGCGCACTCGCCGAGGCCGCCTCCACGCCCGACGTCGCCGACCGTATCCGCACCGCGATGGCGACGCTGCGCAGCGAGCCCGACGTGACACCGACCGATGGTGGAGTGCGCATCACGCTGGTGATCACGGTGCCGAACGAGAATGGCGCAATCGCGGCCGGCACGCCCGCGCCGCTTACGCCCGAGGAGGTCGCGGCCTTTCAGAAGTTGCTCGATCAGTGGGACGCGTTCCTGGCGTTCGCGATTAAGCAGATGGGTATCGCGGCCGGCGACGAGCAGTTTCGCAGGGACATCATGCAGATTCTGCTCGACAGCCGCTTCCGCCTCGTCGCGGCACTGTCGACCGGCCCCGCGAGCGTCGGCCCGGACCCTGTGCGCGCGCTGTTCCTCGACGAGTGGAATCAGCTTCACGACGCCGTGAAAGCTGCTGCTGTGCGCGGGACGCTCGGCGCGCGTGGACTCGAGCTGATGTCCTTCATCTCCGCAGGCGACGCGCTGTTCGCACTCGACCAGGCCGCTCCGGCGCTCGGCATGCGAATCTCGGCCGACGATCTGCGCCGCCTCGCGCATATTCTCGCGCCGGCGGCGACGGGCGATCCACTCGCATACGACTACACCGAAGATCCCGAGTTGAAAAAATTGTTCGACGTTCCGGAACCGCCCGAGATGCCGGGCAAGCTGGAAGAAACCGACGCGCCGATCCCCCTTCCGGGAGAATCGCCCACGGCGATGACCCCGACGCCGTCGCCGTCAGCAGGAACGACGGCGATAGTTTCGCCATCGCCGACTCTGCCGGCGCAATCGCCGTCTTCGACGCCGTCGATCGTGCCGACTATTTCAACGCCCGCGGTTCCACCAACCATCGCGCCGTCGCTGACGCCGACGCCGAGTCCCACTGCAACGCCGGCCTCGACGTCGTGGCTGTCGTGGCCGCTCAGGATCCTTTCGCCTGCCGACGCATACGCCGACGAGCCGGGAATTCTGGGCAAGCTGGAAAACGTCGCGCACGTGCTCAGACGCGCCGTCGTCAACGCGGCCAATTCCGAGCTCTATCGCAACAACATGGGGCAACTGCTCGATCTCAGTGCCCAGCGCCAACTTTCGATCGACCAAGTCGATACACGCTTTCAGCCGGTTTACAAAAATCTCGTGCTCAGCGCGGCGTGGCAGGAGAGCTGCTGGCGCCAGTTCGTGTTGGCCGACGGGCACGTGCGATGGCTTGAATCGTCGACCGGCGACATTGGCCTGATGCAGGTGAACAAGCGTGTGTGGCGCGGCTTCTACAATATCGACCGCCTGAAGTGGGACGTGCTCTACAACGCGGGTGCAGGCGCAGAAATCCTCAGCCGCATGATGGAATACGCGGTAAGATCGGGCGGGCGCGATCCGCGTGGCGACGCGCTCGCGCGCTCGGCGTACGCTGGTTACAACGGCGGTCCCGCCGCGTTGCATCGATGGATGCGGCGTGAGCCGGCCGAGCAGCGTGCGATCGACAACGCCTTCTGGAAAAAGTATCAGGCCGTGCAGCACAGCCAATCGATCGATATCATGAGCTGCGCCGAGTCCTGGGGCCATGCGCCGGGGCACTGATTGTCAACAAGGAGAATTCCATGAAGCAGGTTGTTTACGTGATGCAGTTCAAAGGCGGCGCGACTCCCAAGGCGGGCGCGACGGGTGTGATCAAGGCGACGACCAGCGCGCAGAGCTGCACCGTCAGCTCGATCATCGGCGCTCAAGGCGTGAGCGGCACGATCCAGCCCGCGCAGGGCGGCAAGGCCTCGTTCGAATCCGAAGTGACGCTCACCGGCGAGACATCATTTGACGAAGTCGGCACGATTCGTTTCGGCGACTCGAATCACGCGCTGCGCTTCTCGACCGTTGGCCAAGGCTATCTCGGCAAGAGCCCCGAAGAAGGACTACAACACGGTTCGGTAATGTGGCGAGTCGACGGCGGCGAAGGACAATTCGCTGGCGCCACCGGGCTAATCACCTCGAACTTCACGCTCAGCGCAACCGGAGAGGTAACCGACAATCACTTCGGCGTAATCTTCGTGCGGTGAAAGCGCGCTTTCGGCCGCCACACGTTACATAGGTTCTGCCTCGATTGAATTGGCGGTGTAGTATGTGGGCAAGGAGGGCTGCTCCTTGCCACAGATGGACCGCTTCGATTCTGCGTTCTTCAAGCGATGGTGGTCGCTGGTCGAACCTTACTGGGTTTCCGATCGGCGCCGGCAGGGCCTTATTCTGCTCGGCGTGCTAGTCGCGTTGACCGCAATGAGTATCGGGATCAACGTCCAACTGAGTTACGTCTGGCGCAATGTAAACAATGCTCTCAATCAGCGCGATTATGCGATATTCCGCACAAATGTTTTATATGTAATCGCTATATTCCTGGTCTTTATTCCGGTGCAGGCATTCTATCCCTGGTTCACCGGGCGCCTCATCATCGTATGGCGCGAATGGTTGACGCATCACTTTATCTCGCTGCAATTCACTAATCGAGCGTACTATCGCATCGGACAGATTGGCTCGGTTGATAATCCGGATCAGCGTATCAGCGAAGATATCGGCTCATTTATCGGCGGCGCGCTCGCCTACGTGGACCTGTTCGGGACCTCACTCGTCAATGGCGTGGTATTTCTTGTCATTCTGTGGACAATATCGCCGATCCTCGTGCCGATCTGCCTCGGCTACTGTCTCGTCGGGACGTGGGCGTCGGTAAAGATGGGTCGGCCGCTCATCCCGATCAACTTCGATCAGCAACGCTATGAGGCCGACTTTCGTTTTGCGTTGGTTCGGGTGCGCGATAATGCCGAATCGATTGCAATGTACAGCGGAGAGCAGCGCGAAACCGGCCATCTCCTCGCCCGCTTTGCGGCATTGTTCAATAACTATAATCGGCTGATATTCCGCCAGCGGCGGCTCGCATACGTCACCCAGACCTACAACAATTGCGTGGCGCTGCTGCCATATATGGTTTTGGCCGGTGGATATTTCGCTCATCGCATGGAGTTCGGGCAGTTCATGCAGGCGGCCAGCGCATTTGGCACCGTCAAGGGATCATTCTCGGTCGTCGTCAGCACTATCGAAGGCCTGACCGGCTATGCCGCAGTCGTAAACCGTCTCGCGACGTTCGAGGAACAATGCCGCGCGACTCAAGCCGATGGCGGAAAGCATATCGAGACGCAGGAGAGCGATCGCGTGGCGGTAAAAGCGATGACGCTGCGAACTCCCGATAATCGTGAGACGTTAGTTAGTGATTTGTCCTTCGAAGTATCGAGTGGTCAGGGCCTGCTGTTGCGAGGTCCGAGCGGCACCGGCAAGACGTCGATATTGCGCGCGCTTGCGGGACTATGGTCGACAGGGGAAGGTCAGATCGAGCGGCCGTCACTTACTAATACGATGTTCCTGCCGCAGAAACCTTACTTGATTCTCGGATCACTGCGCGACCAGATTTGCTATCCCCGCGCCAGCGGACTGAGCGAGGCCGAGCTGAGTAAAGTACTCACTGAGGTGAATCTTGCCGACCTTCCCGAGCGCAGCGGCGGCTTCGAGATGGAGCTCGACTGGGCCAGTATGCTCTCGCCCGGAGAACAACAACGCCTCGCCTTTGCGCGCCTGCTGACTAATCGCCCGCGCTATGTATTTCTGGACGAAGCAACTTCCGCGCTTGACCAAAACAATCAAGAGCGACTCTATAATCTATTGCGCGATATGCACGTCACGTTCGTAAGCGTGAGTCATAATCCAGCGCTCACGGCATACCATCAACAGATACTCGAACTGTTCGGCGATACGCACTGGAAGATCGCTGCTACTGATACTCGCCGGCTCGATCCAGCGTCGGCAAGCTGAGTGCCTACTGTAACGCCTGGGGCTTTACTTGTTCGATTGTTGTTCTGATTTGAGGATCGTCGGGCTGAACCTCGAGGGCGCGGCGATATTCCGCTATCGCTTCGTCGTGGCGGCCGGCTTTGTCGAGTAGTTCGGCGTGCAGGATACGCGCCCATCCCGCGTTTGGCGCGTACGCGACCGCGCGTTCGCTGGCGATTAGTGCATCAGCGTAGTCGCCTTGCTCCAATTCAGTGTGCGCGAGCAATGTCCACGCCTCGGAATCTTCGGGATAATCCTTGGTCGCTTCCTTCAGGATCGTAATCGCGGCCGCATCGTCGTGCTGCATGATCTTGATCTCCGCGCGGCCGATAGCAGTGGGACCGCCGCCGCCGCGGAGCTTCGAGGCTTGGTCGAGCAAATTCTCGGCCTTTGCGAAGTCTCCGATATTCATCGCGACTCGCGCGGCCTCGCCGTATGCGCCCGGCGGCGCATCTTTGATCCGCGGCAACGCCCGAACCATCTCTTCGAGCGCCAGTTTCGGATGGCCCTGCTGCAAATGGATCAGCGCGATATTGTACAGCGCCGTACCGGATTCTCGATCGAGCGCATCGGCGGCGGCGAGCTCGCGCAATGCGTCGTCGAGCTTGCCATCACCTTTAAGCGCCATGCCGAGACGCTCGTGCCATAGCGAGGATCCCGGCGAAACCTGCGTCGCGCGCGTAAAGAGGGCGATCTCATTCTGCCAGAAGCCTTGTACGTGCCAGAGAATCGCCGCTGATATGAAAACGAAAGCCGCGACGATAGCCGTCACAGCGTTGCGCGCCTCCTTGTAGATCATGAGTTCGCCCGAGAGCGAGCCGAGTGCGATGCACCATGCGGCTGAGGGCATGAAGAGGTAGCGATCGGCGACTAGCTCGACTGGGTTGAGTGCGCCGAGATTCAGGACTGGGGCGAGAAAGAGAAATATCCAGAGTGCGCACAGTTGGTAGAGTGCGACGCGCCGCCGCTGCACCAGGATTGCCCATGCCGCGATCGAGATTGCGGCGATCCCGAGGAGCGTCAGGTAGAAGGCCGGCGTCAAGGGGCTCGCTATCGGAGCAATCGCATGCGACGGATCGGCGCGCCACGGAATTACGAGCAGCACCAGATATTGCCCGATTACCTCGAACGTCGTGAGCAGAACTGTATAAGTGCCCAGGTGATTGCCGAGATTGTGCTGGGTGATGAATCCCAGAATCGCGATGCGCACGCCAAGATAGATCAGCGCGACGAGGAAAAACGGCGCGCTGAAAAGCAGGGCGGCGCGGGCGCGCTGTCTTGGCGATTCGTCCGTCGCGCCCGGGGCGCATAAAAATGCGTATGCAGCGACGAGCGCGGGAAACATGATCGCCGATTCGTGACTCAGCAGCGCGAGCGCGAAGAGTATCAGCGCCCACGCGCGCGAGCTCTCGACGCGTCGCACCACGAACAACATCGCACCCAGCTCGAGCGCCGCCGACATCGGCAATGGTATCGCCGACGGCCATGCGATCGCCTGCGCATGCACTGGCATCACGGCGAAGAGCGCGCCCGCAACGAGCGCGGACGTGAAGTCTCCCGTGAGTTCTTCCGCGACACGAAACACGAGCCACACCACGACGACCTCGAGCGCGATCATCGTCAGATGCCATCCCACCGGATTCATGGCGAAGGCGTGGTAGTTCAGCGCGAACCACGCATCCTGGAGGGGACGGTAGTAGGCACTTTGCGGCAACTGGGAGGGATTGCGGAACCACCAGGAATCGTTCACGAACGATCGCCAGATGAACGACCACTGACCAATGAAATGGTTGAGACGAATCTCCTCGTTATCGTCGTATACGAATTGGTTGGTGAGCGATCGCGCATAGACTAGCGCTGAGAGCGCGAGCAGCGCCGCGATCCGAATCCGGTGCATCGAGAGCGTGGCAGGGTCGCGCTGTGCCCGGCGCTCATCGACGCGACGATTCTTCGCGCGGGTGGTTCGCAGTTGCTTTGAGGAGGAAGCCAACGCGTTGCCGGTGTTGGGCTTTAGTGCATCGCTTCGGGTGCTTCGCGTTCCACGGTTTGCACGAGCTGCTGGTTTTTGGGCGCGAGCGACAGCGCCTTGCGATATTCTTCCACGGCCTCATCATGATAGCCGCTTCGATCGAGCAGCTTGGCATAGACCATGTGGAACCACTCAGCGTCGGGTGTGCTATCAACCGCCTGCCTGGCTGCCTCGGTCGCTTCAGGCAGGTGCCCGAGGTCGGCTTGCGTCTCGGCGAGCAGGATCCACGCGTCGCCGTCATCGGGATACTTGGCGGTAGTGGCCTCGAGGATCGTCAATGCATCTTGCTTGTGATCGTGCGCAAGCTCGAGCTTTGCGTTGCCGAGTTGGGCGGCCGCACGCGTGGCGGGATACCTTTGCGCAAGTACGATAACCTTTTTGGCTATATCCTCGTTACCACCGTCGACTGAAACCCTGAGCAACTGGGCGTACTGATTTGCGTTGAATTCTTTGGCGTCGCGAAGCGCGTTGAGCATTTCAAAAAGGCCCGCCCGCCGATCGCCTTCTTCATAGTGAATCATCCCGAGCGTGTATTGCGCGCTCTGCGGCTCAGGATCCATCCGCATTCCCGTGGTGTATTCGTCGTCCGCGCCAATTAGATCGCCGCGATCCATTAGCGCTTTTCCAAGCCACTCGTGGCATAGCCAGGAGTGCGGAATATCCGCGGTACACCAGGTGAACATCACATAATCGTCGTGAAACAGTCGCTGACCGGTCCAAAGGTTGATGGCCAGGGCCGCTGCTACTGCCGCCAGGCCCGCCAGGACGTAGGTCCGTACCGCGCGATAATCCGTAATTAGCTCTGCCACCAACGACCCTAGCAGGACGCACCAGGCCGCAGAGCTTTCGTATGCATAACGGTCCTCCATGAGAGCTCCCGGGCGGAAAGCCACGATGTCCAACATCGGGAGCAGCACGAAGGCGGCCCAGGCGGCGCAAAAAAAATAAATGCGCGCGCGACGCATCCGGCGCATCAGAAAAAAAGCGGCAACTGCTAGCGCGGGCAGGCCCAGCAGTGAAATCCATAAGCGCCCCGACCATAGGCCGGTCACTGGCGTCACATTGTGGCCGGGGTACGCCCGAAACGGCGCCAGAAGAAGTACGAGGTAGCGCCCGACTATCCAGGGAACCGTGAAGAGCGCAGTCGCGAAGGGTAGATGATCGACTGCCTTATTGTTGATCCGCGCGAGCACCAGAAAGCGGATGACCATATAGATCGCAAGTAGCCCAAAAAATGGAGCGCTCCGTCGTGCGGCATCAATGATTCGGTTCCGCCAGGTTGGCGCTCCAGCGGATTCGGGTTCCTCCACGATAAGTCCGTAGGCCGCCACAACGGCGGGGAACGCAACCGCGGACTCGTGACTCAGTAGTGCACATGCAAAGAACGTCAGTGACTCAACCGTTCTGCGAATCGACATTGGACCGCGCCGCACGAGTGCCAGCAACGCGATTAGCTCGAACAGGGACGTCATCGGGAAGGGCACCGCAGATATCCACGATACCGCCTGTGCATGAATCGGCATCAAGCCGAAGAGCAGCGCGGCGACCACCGCCGCGCTCAGGTCACCGTCTGTAAGCTCTTCGGTGACCCGGAAGACGAGCCACACCACGGCGACCTGCATCGCAATGAGCGCGGCGTGCCATCCCATAACGTGGAATCCAAACAAGCGGTAATTGAGGCCGAACCAAACCAGCTGCAGAGGCCTGTAATAAGCGCTCGCAGGGTCGATACCGTTGCCTCGGTACCACCAACTGTCGTGATAAAACGCCTTCCACAAGAACGACCACTTCTTGAGATCGCGGTTTTCGAGAATCATCCCGTGATCATCGTAGAGCCAGACGCCAGCGAGACTTCTCGAGTAGACCAAGGCGGAGGCGACGAGCACAACGGCGAGCCACCGTGCGCGCTCCGAGAACGACAGTCCGGACGACCTCGGCGCTTCGATCTTCTTCGAAGGCGCGTGTTCGGCTGATCTTTGCTTTTTGGTTCTGGCAGCCAAGTCAGGCTAAATCATGCCTTATCATGGGTTCGAGAGAAATATTTTTGGTCGTTCGGACGCGATCGCAATGAGTGTCGCCACAATAGCGCTAATCACCACCGGAGGCACGATCTCGACGCTCGATTCCGGCCACGGCGCGATCCCGCATTGGGGTGGCCGCGAGCTGCTGCATCATCTCGGCGAGCGGCGCACGGAAGTGTCAGCCAAAGTCATCGACCTCGAGAAGATTGCCGGCGCCGCGATGACGCCGGAGCGAATGGCCGTGCTTTCCCGCACCATCGCATCGGAGCTGCGCCGTCCGGGAATCGCCGGTGCGGTCGTCACGCACGGCACCGACACGCTCGAGGAGAGCGCCTACTTCTGCCATCTGACGATCGCGAGTCCGAAGCCCGTGGTGTTCACGGGTGCGATGCGCACCGGGTCGGAGATTTCGTGGGACGGCCCGCGCAACCTGCTCGATGCGATCAAAGTTGCTCGATGGCCGCGGGCACGCGAGCTTGGCACGCTCGTCGTGCTGAACGAGGAAATCCATTCCGCGCGGTTCGTTACCAAGAGTAACGGCCTCGTGCTTGGCGCCTTTCGATCACCGGCAGGCGGTCCGCTCGGCCGCATCTACATGAATGAGCCGTGGTTGTTCGTAGTCCCCGCGAACCCGAGGCAAATCGTGCGGCCCAAGCCCGAGCCCAACGTCGCGCTGGTCGCGGCAATGATCGCTGATACGGCGTCATTGCACGAAGCGCTTGCGCGGCCGGGGCTCAGGGGCCTGGTGATCGCAGGCTTTGGCAGCGGACGCGTACCTCCGGACTGGATCGATGAGATCAAGCGCGCGATCGAAGGCGGCCTGCCGATCGTGCTCGCGTCGAGAACCGGGGGCGGCGCGGTCGACGATCCCTATGCCGGCGGCGCTCACTACTTGCGCTCCCTCGGCGCGATCGCGGCGCACGAGATCGTTCCGCAAAAGGCGCGTCTCAAGTTGATGCTCGCGCTCGGCAACGGACTGCGCGGCAAGCGGCTGAAAGAATTTATCGAAAACGGCTGACTGTCGCCGAGTCGTCAGAAAAATCGCCGGACTTCCCTTCCAGCGAAGAAGAAAAGTCCGGCGATCGAAAGTTGTGGCGCAGTCTCTTACTTGACGCCGAAGGCTGCCTTCTCTTTGTCGATAATGCCCTTGAAGCTCGGGCGATTATGAATCCGCTCAACGTATGCGGCGAGCTTCGGCCAGCGCTTCGCATCAACACTGCATCCGGCGAACTGGAAATTCACGAAGATCGTCGCCACGCCGATATCGGCGATCGTGAAGCGGTTCGCGACCAGGTAATCCTTACCTTCGAGTTCTTTTTCGAGGTAGTCGAACAGCGGCGGTACTTCTTCGTTGAGCGCCTTCTGCACCGCGGCCTCGTCGGTCGGCTGATTCATGAAGCGCGGACCGATGACACGCGCGAAGAAGATCTTGCTGCCGAGCACCGGCGCCAGGCCGCCGTCACCATACTCCTCGAACCACAGAGCGCGCGCATAGTCATACGCATCGCTCGGGTAGAGCGGAGGCTCGGGATGCGTGCGCTCGAGGTACGCGAGGATTACTGACGAATCCGCGAGCGTGCGATCGCCATCGCGAAACGCGGGAATTTTTCCGAGTGGGCTGATCTTGCGATATTCGGGATTGGGCCCGAACGGAACCACCGGGTCATGATCGTAGGCGATTCCTTTCTCAGTCAACGCCACGATTGCTTTGCGGACGAACGGCGATCCCAGCGCTCCATAAAGGGTTGGCATAGCGACTCTCCTCGAGTGGGCTTGTGACTAGTCCATGAGATACGAGCCTTCGGCACCCGAGGCAATGGCCGATTTGAGGCCCACTACTTCGGTAGCGGGCCGGTCAGCGAGGCGCGCTGGGAGATCTCGATAAAGTTGCCGTCGGGATCGCGGATGAACGAGATCCGCGCGACGTCGCCGAGCGTCATCGGCGCCGAGCCTTCCCAAACGCCCTTCGCCATGAAGCCGCGATGCTCGACGTCGCAGTCGCGTACCTGGATCGTGATGTAGCGCATCCCAACCGCGCGCATCGACGCGAGCACGTCGGCTGCCGACGCGGCTGAGGCCTTGTCCGCGCGGACGGCATTCGTGTCGTGGGCAAAGCTGATAATCGTCTCGCCGATCTTGAATCGTCCCGCGCCGAGCTTCTCACCGCCCAGCGCGTCGCCGTAGAAACGCTCGAACGCATCTGGGTCGGTCACACCAAGATGCACTTCGATCTGATTAATGCCGCGCTGTCCGCTCGGCACGAGCTCGATCGCGTTGGCATCGGGGTCTGCGAGCTGAATGGGCATCGGCGTGCGCGGGTCGGAAATCGTGAGCTTCGAATAACCGCCGAGACGGCGTGGCGGAAGTGGATCGCGGGAATGATTGATCTTCAGCACCGAGCCGAGCAGACCAAAGCGATGCTGCTTTGTGCCGCCGCCGAGCGGCAGGATTTCCTCGAAAGGCAGCCTGATTCGCTCGGAGTAAAACTCGCGCATCGCCTCAAGGTTGCTCGTGAAAAGTCCGACATCAACAAATCGCTTGGCCAGGTTCATCGCTTGTTCCTCGCGCTCGAAAAATCAACTTCCTGTTATTAGCGGCTCGCGAGGATTTGCGCCAAGTGGCGCGTCTCCACGGGTGAGCCTTGGCGATGCAGCCCGCCTGCTATCTGCATCAGGCATCCGCAGTCGTTGGCGACCAGCACCTCGGCGCCGCTTTCGGTGATCGTCGTCATCTTGTCCTCAAGCATCGCGCCCGAGATCGGGGGGAACTTGACCGAGAACATCCCGCCGAAGCCGCAGCACTCTTCGCGATTTTTGAGCTCGACGAGGCGGATGCCGTTGACGGCGCTGAGCAATTGCATCGGCTGGTCGCGCACGCCCAGCTCGCGCATCAGGTGACATGATGGATGGTAGGCGACGCTGCGCTCGAATCGCGCGCCGACGTATTTCACCTTCAGCACGTCGACCAGGAACTGCGAGAACTCAAAGACCCATGGCCGGATCGCATGCGCCTTCGCGAGCAGGTCGGCATCGCCGGCGAGCAAGTCGCCGTAGAAAATCCTGATCATGCTCGAGCACGATCCCGACGGCAGCACGATTGGGATTCCCGGCTCGCACGAGTCGAGGAAGCGGCGCGCTAGAGCCTTCGCTTCTTCGCGAAAACCCTCGTTGAACGCAACCTGACCGCAGCAGAACGCGCGCTTGAGTGGCCGCACGCGCAGCCGCAGGCGCTCGAGCACGGTTACGGCGGCATCGTTGACCTCGGGAAAGAACTCTTCGCCGAGGCATGTCGAAAAAAGCTGAACCTCAGTCATCGTGTGGCCACGCGATTATCACGGCCAGCGACTTCGGCCCGTGGATTCCCAGCACGATGCGCTTTTCAATGTCCGCGGTGCGGCTCGGTCCCGTGACCATTGTCATGCGAGTCGTGGCGATGGCTTCGGGAGCCATCACGGCGAACAGTGCGGCGAGGTTCGGCACGATTTTATCAACCTGCACGATAACGAGACTCGCGGGCGGCACGAGCGTCAGCGAGTTCGGCCGCGCCGGTGCCGAGGTCATCACCAGCGTGCCCGTCAATGAGATCGCAAAGTCAGCCTCGGCGATTCCGAGGTCAGCACCGAAGATCTGCGAACGTGCCGCGGCGCGCTGATCCTCTTTCACCTTCGCCGCCTTGACGAGAGTGCATCCTGAACGTTCGAGCGCGCTCGCGATCGGCTTCATGTCCGTCGCAACGCCGTCGCCATAGGCGATCGTGCGCGCGCCGAGCTCAGTCGCATACGACGCGATACGCGCACCAATCTGCTTCGGCGCGATCGTGCCGAGAAACCTGCCGCCCACCGCTTCGAGCTCGCGCGCGAAACTGCTAACGAGCTCCGCTCGCTCGGCCGACGGCGTGGACGGCATCGGCGCAGGCATGGGATGCGGATGGGCACCGTTGCCCGGCGTCGTTTCGAGCGCGTCCTTCACGCTCGCAAGAATTTTGTGAATGGAAGACATCGCAGGATCAGCCGTCGTCGCGAGCGGGACGCGCGCGCCGGCGCGGCCGCGGGCGCGGGAAGTCGCGCAGCCGTGTCCAGTTGGAGAACGGCGCCGGCATTCTCCTGATCCATCCTGCGCGCGCAAACGGCCGCAGCATGAACGCGCCGAGCTTGCTGAAAAACCGCATCGTCCGCGGATGCCGCGCCATTCGCGCGAATCTCCGCGCCCCGCTGCGCGCGCGGCCGAGCGGCCCCGGCCACTTGAGCGGGCGATTCGCCTCGGTCTCTTTCCATCTCAGATGAAGCAGGATTCGCGGGATATCGATCTTCACCGGGCACACGTCGCGGCACGCGCCACAAAGCGTCGACGCAAACGGCAGGTAGCCCGCGGCGCTGCCAAAAAGATTCGGGCTCACGATCGATCCGATCGGTCCCGGATACGTCGATTGATACGCGTGGCCGCCGATGCGCCGATAGACCGGGCACACGTTAAGGCACGCGCCGCAGCGGATACAGTTGAGCGCCTCGCGCAGCACCGGATCGGCGAGCATGCTGCTGCGCCCGTGATCGAGAATCACCACGTGCATCTCGCGCGGGCCGTCGAGCTCGCCATCGCGGCGCGGTCCGGTGATGAAGCTGGTGTACGTCGTCAGCTTCTGGCCGGTCGCCGTGCGCGCGAGGATCTCGAGGAAGTGACTCACGTCGGTCATCCGCGGAATCACTTTCTCGATTCCCATCACGGCGACGAACGTGTCGGGCAGCGTGCTCGAGAGCCGGCCGTTGCCTTCGTTCTCGACAACCACGATCGTACCGGTTTCGGCGATCGCGAAGTTCGCGCCGGTAATCCCGAGATCGGCTGACAAAAAAATCTCGCGCAGCTTGTCGCGCGCCGCGAGCGTGAGCTTCTCCGGCTCGTCGGTATATGGGAACGCGAGCTTGTCCTCGAACAGATGGCCGATGTCTTCTTTGGAAAGATGAATCGCGGGCGTGATGATATGCGACGGGCCTTCGCCGCGAAGCTGCACGATATATTCGCCGAGATCGGTTTCGACGACTTCCATCCCGGCCGCTGTGAGAGCCGGATTGAGCTCGATCTCCTCGGTCGTCATCGACTTGCCCTTGACGATGCGCTTGGCCTCGATGCGCCTGGCGAGATCGACGATATAGTCGCGGGCCTGCTCAGCGGTCTCGGCGAAGAAAACTTTGCATCCGCGCTTTTCGAGATTTGTCGTGAGCTCGATCAGGAGTTCGTCGAGCCGCGAGATCGCATCCTGTTTGATTTGCCGCGCCGCGTCGCGCTCGGCCTCGTAGGGGGCGAACTCGGCGCGCACGTGCGCGAAGTGATCGAGATGACGCGCGCTCGCGCTCTCGAGCTTGCGATGGAGTTCGGTGTCGGCGATTGCCGCGCCGGCGGCGTCGAAGAAACTCTTGGGCGTGGCGGCCATCGCGGCGTTTGCGCGTCAGTTGATAAGCGAGATCTGCCGCACCAGGCGCATCACCGCCTCGCGCGCGGTATCGGCCGCCGGATGCTCGGGCGCCTGTGACAGGAAGCTTTGATAATCGTCGAGCGACGCCTTGAAGCATTCGAGGCGCTCGTAGAGCGCGGCGCGCTCGGCGAGTTCGTCGAGCGATCGCGGATCGAGCAGCAGGATGCGATCGAGCGCGGCCAGCGCGCGCGTCCAATCCGAGGCGCCCGCGTAGATGCCCTTCAGGTTGCGCAGCATCCGCGCCAGGATATGGCGGCTGCCGACGGCCTTGATCATCGCGGGCACCAGCTCTACAGGCTGACCATAGATCTGCGTGAGGCGTGCGCGAATTTCCTCGAGGTCGAGAATCTTGCCGCCGACGAAGGGATCGATAATCAGCTCGCCGCGATCGTCGACGGCCTTCACCAGGAAATGCGTCGGGAACGAGATGCCATAAAGGTTGATGCCTAGGCGGCGGCCGACTTCGAGGTAGAGCACGGAGAGCGTGATCGGAATTCCGCGCCGGCGATCGAGCACCTCGTTCATAAACGAGTTGCGCGGGTCGCTGTACTCGTCGCGATTGCCCTCAAAGCCGCGCAGCTCGAACAGGAAATGTGACAGGAGTTGGACGCGCTCAACGGTATCGGCGCCAGCGCGCACGATCGGCTCGGCCTCGCGCGCGAGCGTCGCAAAGCGATCGATATACGCGTCGATATCGAGGTTGGGGTATTCCTCCTTGGCGATCAACAGCGCGCCGCGGGCCAGAGGCACCGGTTCGCGCGCCGCGATCATCTCGAACTCTCGGCGGGCATCATTCATACAGTCGCTATCCCCATCTAGTCTTAACCGCCGCCGTTCCTTTGACAAGCGCCGTGAGCAGAAGATTGTGCGATGCGGCTTTTGAGCACTTCTCCCTAGCGCCCTGGCGCGCGCCAGAGGACTGCTGCGATCGCGGCGACGAGCGCTACTCCGATATCGCGCACGCTGATCGGACTGACGAGGAGCATCGCCGCCAGTGGCTTGATTCCGATGAACGTCGGGAGGCTCAACGCCGCCAGCGCCATCACGATCCAGAACTGAGCGCGGCGTGGTAGCTCGATGCTCGTCCATGGCTGCGCGCCTGCGTATTCTGCCCAGACCATGGCGAGGCTGCCCGCTATCGCTACGACCATCGCAACTGTCCGCGCGTAGTTGTGCCCTTGCGGGAGTCGATATGCGAACAGCGCGACTGCGGCGCCTGCGAGTATCAATCCCGAGATCGCTGAACGGAGCGCGGCGCCGCGGCTGACGATTGGCGCCTTCGGATCGCGCGGTGGATCGCTCATCACGTCGTGGGCTGGACTCTCGCCCTCGAATGCCAGCGCCGATACCGGATGCACGATCAGTTCGAGCCACACGAGACTGACCGGCACGAGCAGCATCGGCAAACCGGCGAGCGGAGCTGCGAGCGCCATCGCCACCAGCATCACCTTGAATCCGATCAGGTAAAGGAACGCGCGCTGGATATTCGCGTAGATCTGGCGGCCTTCGCGAATCGTCGCAACCATCGCCGAGAAGTCGTCCTCGAGCAGCACCAGGCCAGCCACCGCGCGCGCCGCCTCCGTCGCGCGCCGGCCCATGCTGACGGCGATATCGGCGCGGCGCATCGCGGGCGTATCGTTGACGCCGTCGCCGGTCATCGCGACAACTTCGCCGCCGCGAATCAGCGCATCGACGATGGCGAACTTCTGCTCGGGCATCACGCGCGCGAAGATACTGCATCGCCGGACCGCCGCATCGAAGCTTGGCGCATCAAGGTTAGTCAGCTCGGGTCCCGTGATGATGCCAGATTCATTGGAATGGATGATTCCCGCTTCGTCAGCGACGGCATGCGCGGTCAGCGCGTGATCGCCGGTGATCAGCTTGAGCGTGATTCCCGCGCGCTGACTTTCTGCTACCGCCACGGGCACCTGCGGTCGCATCGGATCGCGAAAGCCAAGCAGTCCATAGAGCCGCAGGCCGCGCTCGTCGTCGGCGCGGACTCCTGACAGCGCAGCCGCTCCAGGAGCCGTCATCCGCCCCGCGACGACAAGAATTCGCATCCCAGTTCGCGCCATTTCGGCATGCAGCTCCTGCGCGCGTTCACGTTCCGCAACGGTCAGCGCGCAATGCTCGAGGATGCCTTCGAGCGCGCCCTTGGCGACGATTCGATCGCGCGACCCGTCGCGCGCCCGCCAGACGTGCGACATATGCTTGCCGACGAGGTCGAAAGGATGGTCGTAGATGAGCTGCCATCGCGAATGGATCGAGGCTACATCGACGTGATGCTCGGCGCAGTGCGCCACGATCGTCCGCTCGATCGAATCCGCGGGGTCTGGCTCGCATGCGAGGACGGCAGCTTCGAGCAGGTCATCTTCGCCGATTCCATCCTCGAGCGGGCGATGCTCACTCAGAACGAAATCGCCGGCCGTCAGTGTGCCGGTCTTGTCGAGGCAGATGACGGTTGTCGCGCCCAGGCTCTCGACACTCGCAAGGCGCTTCACCAGCACGCCGAGACGGCCGAGCCGCCATGCGCCGAGGCTCAGGAAGATTGTCAATACGAGCAGGAACTCTTCGCTCACCGCCGACATCGCGAGACTCAGCGCGAAGAGCAGGGCGTGCGCGGAATCGGCGCCGCGCATGCGCCACAGGATGAAGAGCCATGAGGAGGCGATTACCGCGCCCACGACGAGCGATCTCACAAATGCCGCCGTCTTGATTTGTAATGGAGTGAGACGCGTCTCCGCCTCAGCGACCATCGCCGCGATCGCGCCGTAGCGCGTATGCGCTCCCGTCGCGGTGACTTCCGCCCATCCGCGACCCGACACCGCACGCGAGCCCGTGTAAACTCGCGAGGCCTCGCTCACGACGCCCGCATCGGCGTCGCGCGCGATCGCTTCCTTCGCGACGGGCTCGGCTTCTCCCGTCAGTTGCGATTCGTCGAGTGCCAGATGCGCCGCGCTGCGCAGGACGCCATCGGCATGCGCCACGCCGCCTTCGCGCACCAGCATCAGATCGCCGCGGACGATCGACCGGGACGGGATTTCGCGTTCAACGCCGTCGCGCATCACGGTCGCAAGCGGAGCGACGACCGCGGCAAGTTTTTCCAGCGCCGTTCGCGATCGATGTTCGAGAACGACGTCAACGGCGAGCACGGGAACGATCGCGCCGAGCAGCACGAGCGCATCGGTCTTTTCGCCGAGCGCGTGATAGACGATCGCGGCGGCAGCGAGCATCAGCGCCATCGGATCCGCCAGCACGGCGAGGCGATCTTTGAGGCGCGAAAGCGACGGCTCGCATCCGAGTTCGTTGGGACCGAAAGTGCGAAGCCGAGCCTCAGCCTCGGCGGAGGTGAGCCCCGTGGTCGCCGAGGCGCCACCCTCAAGATGAAGTGCGCTGCTCACGCGATCATTAGCGGTGGCGCGCCGGTCATATGCAAATAATCCCGGCGCGGGCCGGGCTGCGATCAGCGCGGCGCGCGTGCCTCGTGTTGCCAGGTCGTGGTCAGCGTGCCTTCATCGTCCCACACGAAGCGGGCGCGGCCGCCAAAGGCCTTTTCGAGTTCGCGCCCGATGCGATGGGCGAGTTTCTGCGAGGTCGTCAGCACTTCGAGCGCTTTGCCGTCCCATTCCTGCGAGACGATTTTGCGCTCAGGCTGAGTGGCGGTCGCGCGCTTTTCGACGTTGGTGATTCGCGCGCTGATGCGGTCGAGATTCTTGCCCGCGAACGCGCCGCGAATCAGCACGCGGCCGTAATATTCGTCGCCGCCCTTGACCTGCTCGCATGCGGGACAAGTCGTATATGTCGCCGCAGTCAATAATTCCGATGTCAGGCGGCGTCCGCCGCGCCAGGTCTTCGCGGTGTAAACCGCGCCGCATCGATCGCAAATCGAGGGATCCTTGACCGCGGCCTTGCGCACCACGGGCGGGCTCATATCGGCGCGCGTACCGCGGCGATTTAACGCCCGCACCATGCCCTTGTTGGTTGGTCTGGAATTCGGTCCCTTCATGATCAGCTCACTAAGTTGCCTTCTGGTTGTTGAGTTCGATGAACGCGTCGAGGATGTCGCTGCGGGTTATGATTCCAACCAGCGCGCCGCCATCGACAATCGGCACGCCGCCGATACGCTCGCGGCGCATCATCCGCGCGGCTTCGACGACGGTGTCCGCCGAGCCTAGAGTCAGGACGTTGGTGGTCATGATGGCCTCGATCGGGATCTTGTTGGCCTGCGGCGCATCATGATGACTATGCGACGCATCCGAGGTTGCCGTCTCGACCACGTTACGCGCGTCGCGCAGGTCGCGGTCAGTGACGATCCCGACCAGCTTGCGATTCTGTACCACGGGCAGTTGATTGATGCGATGCTCCTCGATGAGGGAGCGAGCGTGCGCGACTGTGTCTTGCGGTTTCACGGTGTGGACGTGAGTCTTCATTTTCTTTTCGATATGCATGGTACGGTCTTCCCCTTTTAAGTTCGTCAGCCGTTCATGATCTCGCGCGTCGATTGCACGACGGTCAGAAACGCCCTGAGCAAGTCGCTGGTGGTGACGATGCCGACCAGTTTGCCTTCCGCCACGATCGGAATTCCGCCGATCTTATGCTGGAGCATCAGCTGCGCCGCGGTCTCGACGGTGTCGTGAGGCGAAAGCGTGATGAGTTCGCTGCGCATCGCGCCGGTCACCTTGGTCGATTGGAGATAACCACTGTGTTCGCGCACGTCGCGCTCGGTCAGAATGCCGACCAGGGTGCCGCCCTCGACCACCGGCACGCGGCGAAAGCGTCCCGCGTTCATGATCGACATGGCGTGCTCAAGGGTATCCTTGGGGCTGGCAGTGATAGGATCTGATGTCATCAAATTGGCTAATTGCATTGTTCTTCTCCCGCAGCGATTTGCAGGAGCAATTCGCTTGCCATGGTCTTTGCTCGTCCACAGCTGCGGGTAGCGGGCGGTTGCGGCAAAATTTCGTCCTTGCCCGATAGCCGTCGAGTTTTCCCGCGACCGTTCGCAGCAGAGGGCGGGCATTGTGTGGTTCCTTTGGATACACTCGAACAAGTCCGCGTTTGCGGTCGATTTGAAAATTCGAGAGCTTTTGACGAGTCAATCACTGCCCGGATAGCAACCGATCCAGGCCCGCGGACGGGCTGGCATGGCACTCGCTACAGGCCCAGCCAGCATCACAAGGAGAGCTCCGATGTCATTCCCATATCGTAAGATCCTTTGTCCGGTGGACTTCGATGATAACTCGATGTGCGCCCTCGAAACCGCCGCGAGCATGGCCCGCGAGCACGATGGCACGGTCTTCGTTCTCCACGTGGTGCCGATGCTGATCCCGCCCACCGGAATGCCGATCTACGTCGATCTCTACAAGGGGCAGGAGCAGACCGCGAAGGAGAAGCTCCAGGAGGTCGCGCGCAAACGCCTGGCGGGCCTCAAGTACGATCTCATCACGCGCGTCGGCGAGCCGGCGCAGGAGATCCTCCGATGCCAGCGCAAGGTGGACGCGGATCTCGTCATCATGGCGACCCACGGGCGCCGCGGCTTCTCGCGGTTCTTCCTGGGCAGCGTCGCAGAGCTGGTGCTGCGCGAGGCCCCGTGTCCGGTTCTCACGGTGAAGTACACGCCCGCGCAGAAAAACATCGTCAGTAGCTGGATGACGCACAATCCCGTGACGGCATCGAGCGACGAAAAACTTTCCAGCGTGCAGCAGAAGATGCACGAGGGCGGATTCCGGTGCGTTCCGATTATCAAGCAGGGCCTCGTGGTCGGAATCGTCACCGATCGCGATATCCGCCAGCACTACGGCTTCCTCGAACACACCGAGGCCGACAAGGCTATGTCCGAAGGTCTAATTACGATCCGGCCCGACACGGATATCGATGACGCGGCGCGCCTGCTGCGCGAGCGCAAGATCGGCGCGCTGCCGGTCGTCGATGAAGGCGGCACCCTCGTTGGTGTGATTACGACAACTGACATCCTGCACGCACTGGCCGGCGAGGAGCCGCAGGAATCGAAAGCCTGAGTTCAAAGGTTATGACAACGCAAGCGCGGCAGGCTTCCGCGGCTGCGCACGCCGCGCGCCTGCCGAATCTCGTGCGTGCGATGCTGCAGCCCGGGTTCTATCCTGACCAGCCGGCCACGGTTGACCTGCGGCAGACGCACATTTCGATCGTGTTCCTGGCGGGAGACTTCGTTTACAAAATCAAGAAGCCGGTACGCTTCGCGTTCCTTGACGCATCGAAGCTCGAGCGCAGATTCGAATTCTGCCGTGACGAGGTGCGCCTGAACTCGCGTCTCGCACGAGGCATCTACCTCGGCGTCGTTCCAATCTTTCGCCGCGCCAATTCGTATGCGCTCGGCCCGGTCTGCGAAGCTCCTGTTGAAGAAGCGGTCGAGTATGCCGTCAAGATGCGCCGGCTCGACGACGTGGCGATGCTCGATCGGCGTCTTAACGCGGGCACCGTGACCGCATCGACGATTCGCGCGATCGCCAAGCGCCTCGCGGAGTTTCACGCATCCTGCTCGCGCGACAAGAGCTGGCAATACGGCTCGGCGGCCGCTGTCTGGCGCACGATTATCGGCAATCTCGAAGAGAGCGAAAGTTTCGCTAGCGCGGGAATCGACCGCGCACTGTTCGAGAAAGTCGAGAATTTCTGCCGGCGCTCGATTCGCGTGCTGTGGGAGACGATCAATGAGCGCGCTCGCACGGGCCGCGCGCCCGAGGGCCATGGCGACCTGCGCTGCGAGCACGTTTGCCTCGAAGAGGGGCGGATCGAGGTTATCGATTGCGTCGAGTTCAGCGAAGCGCTGCGCTACGGCGACGTTGCACTCGACGTTGCGTTCCTCGCGATGGACCTGGAGCGGCTTGGCGTGCAAGAGCTGGCGCGCGAATTCGTTCGCGCATATATCGCGGTCTCCGGCGACGAAGAGCTCGCCACCGTGATGCCGCTATACAAGTGTCATCGCGCACTCGTTCGCGCCAAGGTCGCGGCGCTCAAGAGCGAGGAACCCGAAATCGAAGGTGCGGAACGCGAGCGCGCCCGCCGCGCTATGCATGAATACTTCGCGCTCGCTGCAGGTTACGCCGACCAAGCGGCGCCGGCGCTGGTCGTTGTCTGCGGACGCTCGGGTACGGGCAAATCGACGATCGCGCGCGCATTGCGCGAGCGCACCGGCTTTGCGGTCATCAACTCTGATCGCGTGCGCAAGAAGATCGCGGGCCTTGCCCCCGATGTCCACGCGCGGGCCGCCTACGGCGAAGGAATCTATTCCGCGCGCTCGACACATGCGACGTACGAGACGATGCTGCACGAGGCCGAATCGGCGCTCACCGCAGGGCGCGGCGCGATCCTCGATGCTACGTACAGGGATCGCGCGGAACGCCGCAGCGTACTCGAGCTCGCGCGGCGAAGCGGCACGATACTACTGTTGGTCGAATGCCGCGCCGACAAGGACGAAGTTCTGCGGCGTCTCTCGGAGCGTGAATCGCGCAAGAGCGAGGTCTCCGACGCCACCGCCGAGATTTATCTGCAGCAGGAATCCGAGTTCATGCCGCTCAGTGAAATTCCCGAGCGCAACCTCCTCGTCGCCGACTCGACGCGTGGCCCCGATACGATTGCCGATCAGATTTTGTCCCGGCTCGCGGAACTCCGCGCCGCCGGTTGATCGCAAAAGGGGGATCGCATGAAGTCAAATCCATCGTCAGAAAGCGTGCCGCGCGCCGAGGCTGAAGCGGCAGAGCGCGCGATGCTCGCGGACCCGCTGCGCTACCGCGTCGAGGATATCGCGCGCGATGGTGCGTCGATTATCGTCCGCGCCATCCAGCCGAGTGACAAGGAGTTACTGAGCGAGCACTTCCATGGGCTCAGCAGCCAATCGATCTACTTCCGTTTCATGGGGATTAAGCGCGATCTCGGCGCCGCCGATCTTAAACGCCTTACCGAGGTTGATTTTCGCGATCATGTCGGCCTCGTCGCGACGCTCAGCGACGTCGGCCGCGAGCGCTTCATCGGCGTCGGCCGCTACATCCGCAAACCCGGCACAACCCACGCCGAGGTCGCCTTCGCCGTGATTGACGAGCACCAGGGCCGTGGCATCGGCACCATCCTGCTCGAGCATCTGCGCCGGATCGCGCAGGCGGGCGGGATCGATGGTTTCGAAGCCGAGGTGCTGAGCGAGAACAAACGCATGCTTGGCGTGTTCATGCAGAGTGGCTTCAAGGTCGCGCGCTCGTTCGATTCAGGCACGGTCCACGTTTATTTCCCGATTCGCGAGACGCCGCAGTTCATCGCCGCGAGCTTTGCGCGCGAGAGTTCCGCGGTGGCGGAGAGTATCGGCCGGCTGCTCAGTCCGCGCTCGGTGGCCGTCGTCGGCGCATCGCGGCAAACCGACAAGATCGGCGGCGCGATCCTCGCGAATATCATCCGCGACGGCTTCCACGGCCAAATTCACGTCGTTAACGCGAGTACGAGCGAAGTCCAGGGCAGGAAATCATTCGCGAGCGTTGCCGCGATCGGCGAGCCCGTCGATCTCGCCGTGATTTGTGTCCCACCCTCCGCAGTCGAAGCCGCGATCGACGATTGCGCGCGCGCCCATGTGCGCAACGTCGTGGTGATCACCTCGGGCTTCGCCGAAATTTCGGAAGAAGGGCGGCGCTTCGAGCGGCGTATCGGCACGCAAGTCCGCGCGGCCGGGATGCGGATGGTCGGGCCGAACTGCATGGGGATCATCAACACCGACCCTGCTGTGCAGCTCAACGCCACGTTCGCTCCGATGACTCCCACGCCGGGCAACGTCGCGATGTTCTCGCAGAGTGGCGCACTCGGGATCACGATGCTCGACTACGCGAGCATCCGTCACCTGGGGGTCTCGAGTTTCATCTCGGCTGGCAACCGCGCTGATGTGTCGAGCAACGATTGCCTGGCTTACTGGAGCCACGATCCGCGCAGCGCGGTGATCGTGTTGTACCTCGAGAGCTTCGGCAATCCGATCAAGTTCGCGCGCACCGCGCCGGAAGTCGCGCGCACCAAGCCGATCGTCGCGGTCAAGGCGGGGCGTTCGACCGCGGGCAGGCGCGCGGCGTCGAGTCATTCCGCGGCGCTGGCGAATCTCGACGTCGCGGTCGAGGCGCTCTTCGAGCAGGCCGGCGTTATCCGCACGAATACTTTGGAAGAGCTGTTCGACGTCGTCGCGATGTTCAGCACGAGCCCGCTGCCAAAGGGGCCGCGCGTGGGTGTGGTGACCAACGCCGGCGGCCCCGGGATTTTGCTCGCCGACGCATGCGAGGCGCACGGTCTCGAACTGCCGAAACTCACCGACGCCACCCTCGAGGAATTGCGATCGTATCTGCCGCTGCGTTCCGGCTTCGCAAATCCGATCGACATGACCGCCTCGGTCCCGGCTGAAGATTACGTGCGCACGATCAAGCTCGTCGGCAACGATCCCAACATCGATTCGGTCGTCGTCATCTATATCCCGCCGATGGTGACGCGGCCGGACGAAGTGGCCGAGGCGATCGCGCGCGGCGCCGCCGAGGTTCCTGCGGAGAAGCCTGTGCTGAGCGTGTTTCTTTCGTCGCAGGGTGCGCCGGAGCGAATTCATGCCGGCACACGCGGCATCATCCCGACCTACGCGTTTCCGGAAAACGCGGCACTGGCGCTCGGCATCAGCTATCGCTATGCGCGCTTCCGCGAGCGCCCTCGCGGTACAATCGAAATGCTCGACTCGGACGCGCTCAGCGTGATCCGCGATCGTATCGATTCTGCCTTAAAGGACGCGACTTCCGCGCGATGGCTGACGCATGCGGAAATTGCGACGTTGCTCGGCGCGGTCGGAATCGAAGTCGCGCACGCCGAGGAGACCAGCCTCGCCGATGTGCGCGCGGCGGCGGAACGCGTGGGCTTTCCACTCGTCGCCAAGGCGATCGCACCGGGAGTCATCCACAAGACCGACGTCGGCGGCGTGATCCTGAACATCAACTCCGCCGACGCGGCCGAAAGCGCCGTACGAACGCTCCAGGAGCGGATGAAAACCGCCAGCACCACGCTCGACGCGGTCCTGCTGCAGCGGCAGATCACAACCGGAATCGAAATGCTGGTCGGCATGACCAGTGATCCAACCTTCGGTCCTTTGATCCTGTGCGGCATGGGCGGGATCAGCGCCGAGCTGCAGAAAGATGTCTCGTTCCGTCTGCCGCCGGTGACAGATAGCGCCGCGGCCGAGATGCTCGCGACGCTCAGGATGAATCGGCTGTTCGACGGCTATCGGGGTGCTCCTCCGGGAGATCGCGACGCGCTCGTCAAGCTCATCATGCGCATCTCGGCGCTGGTCGAAGCCGCGCCGGAGCTGAGCGAACTCGATCTCAATCCGGTCAAAGTGTTGGAGCCCGGCCGCGGCGCGGTCGTGATCGACGCTCGGATGCGCATCCGTCCGCTGGCGCGCTCGCTCAGTCAACTCGAATAGCCTGGTTGTCACTTGATGCAACGCGTTTTCGTCTTCGTCGGAATCCTGAGCCTGGCAGTCATCGCGGGCACCGTCGCGTGGCTGCTGAATCGCAACCGCGTTCCTGAAGGGATTGTGCTCGTCAACGGCCGCATCGAGGGCGATCCCGTCGTGGTGGGCACCAAGGTCGCCGGACGGCTCGTGAGTCTCGCGGTCAGAGAAGGCGACGAGGTCAACGTCGGTCAGCAGATCGCCGAAATCAGCTCCGAACAGATCATCGCGGGGGTCGACGAGGCCGCTGCCCAGAAAGATTCGTCGCGCAGCAAGCTGTCAACTTCGATGGCCGCCGCCGCGGCAATGCGGCGCGAGTTGAAGAAGGCGATCGCCGATCGCGCCAGCGCCGCGGCACAATCCTACAAAGCACACCAGGATGCCGAGCGTATCCAGAAGCTGTTTGACGACCAAATCGTGCCGCAATCCGATCTCGACGCCGCGATCGCCGCGCGCGACGTGGCCGCCGCTAACCTGCAATCTGCCGATGAGCAGGTTGCGGCAGCGCAACGCGCGGTCGATGCCTCGGACTCCGAAGTCGCCAGCTCCGAGAAGAACGTCCACGCCGCGGCAGCCGCGCTCGACGGTCAGCGCGCAACATTCGGCGACACGCAGATTCAATCGCCGCTCAAAGGCGTCGTATCCACCAAGGTCGCGGAGCAGGGCGAGGTGCTCGCGCCCGGCTCGCCTATCGTGATCGTGACCGATCTCGATGCGCTCTACATGAAGGCCTACGTGCCCGAGCCGGAAATCGGTCATATCAAGCTCGGCGATCGAGCGCAGGTTTACGTCGATGCGTACCCGTCGCAGCCTTTCGCGGCGACGGTGCGCGAGATCGCGCCGCGCTCCGAATTCACGCCCAAGGAAGTTCAGACCCGTGAGGAACGCACCAAGCAGGTCGTGGCGGTGAAGCTTTATCTCGATTCGAATCCGCAGCATGAACTGGTGCCGGGGATGCCGGCCGACGCCGCGATCCGCTGGAAGACGGAGGCGCCGTGGGTGAATCCGCTCAACTACTGACCGGCGCGGATGCTCACGGCCCTGTCCGCGATGCAGCAGGCGATACCACGCTGGCGGTGAGCGCGCGGAACTTGCGCAAGTCATATGGCCGCAACATCGCGCTGGATTCGATCAATCTCGAAATTCGCCGCGGCGAGTTCTTCGGCCTGATTGGTCCCGATGCGGTCGGCAAATCGACCTTGCTCAAGGCGATCGCCGGCGTGCTTCACGTTGCGGGCGACTTGTCGATCTTCGGCGTCGAAGCTGCAAGTGCGGCGGGCGCGGAGCGCGCCAAAACCCGCATCGGATTCATGCCGCAGGGGATCGGTCTAAATCTCTATCCCGAGCTCAGCATCGACGAAAATCTCGATTACCTTGCCGAGCTGCGCCTGCTGCCGAGCGCGCTGCGCCTCGAATCGAAAGCGCGGCTGCTTGCGATGACGCAGCTCACTCCTTTTCGCGACCGCGCCGCGGGCAAACTCTCGGGCGGCATGAAACAGAAGCTTGGACTTTGCGGCGCGCTGATTGGCGAGCCCGATTTGATCGTGCTCGACGAGCCGACCACCGGCGTCGATCCCGTTTCGCGGCGCGACTTCTGGGACATCCTGACGCAGCTCGTTATCGAGCGCGGCATCACCGCGATCGTTTCGACCTCGTACCTCGATGAAGCCGAGCGCTTCGAGCGTTTGGCCTTCATGTACGGCGGCCGCTTTCTTGGGCTCGGTGCGTCCGATGAAGTGCGTCATTCGGTCGTGGTGACGCCGCGCGAGTTCGAGCCTGCGGCGATGAAGACCGCGACCGCGGTGCTGGATTCCGCGAGTCTTCATTTCAGGCGCATCAGCCGCAGAATCAGGATCGCGCCGCGGCCCGCTGACGAGGCCGACCTTGCGACGGTTGCCGCGCAACTCGCGCCGGAAACCAAGCCTGCCGATCCGAGGCCATCGCTCGATGACATCTTCGCCGCGAGCATCGCCAGCGTTCGTGGCGAACGACAACGCTACGCACAGTTCCCGCGCGACAGCGGCAGCGGAGCACTCGGCGGCACTCCGATCGAAATCGCATCGCTCACAAAGCGCTTCGGCGATTTCACCGCCGTCGATCGCGTGAGCTTCAGCATCGCGCGCGGCGAGATCTTCGGCCTGCTCGGACCCAATGGCAGCGGCAAGACCACGATCATCAAGATGATCTGCGGCCTGCTCGCGCCTGACGAGGGCCGTGCTCAAGTTGCGGGTCTCGATGTCGCATCATCGGGCCGGATGCTGCGGCGGCGCATCGGATACATGTCGCAGCTCTTCTCGCTGTACGGCGATCTCACGGTCAGCGAGAACCTGAAGCTCTACGGCGCTATCTACGATGTCGATCGTGCGCGGCTGGTCAGCCGCACCGAATGGGTGCTCGACCAGGCCGACCTGCGCGGCCGCGAACGCGAGCTCGCCGCGAAGCTGCCGCTCGGCGAGCGCCAACGCCTGGCGCTCGGATGCGCGGTGCTGCACGCTCCGCAGGTGCTCATCCTCGACGAGCCGACCTCGGGTGTCGATCCGATTGCACGTGACTCGTTCTGGCGCATCATTCGTGACCTCGCGGCCAATTGCGGCGTCACGATCCTGGTTTCAACGCACTATCTGTCCGAAGCCGACGGATGCGATCGGGTGGCGCTGCTCGATGCCGGACGGCTGATCGCGCTTGGCGCTCCGAGCGAGATTCGCGAGCTTGCCGCGGCGCGCCGCGGCAATCCTGTCATTGTGGAAACGGCAGAATATCGCGCCGCGCTCCATATTCTGCGCGCGCATGGATTGCCGGCGACGCTCTTCGGCCGCGACATTCACGTCCTGACGCTGCATCCCGAAGAAATCGCACATCGGATCGAAACGATCCTGACGGCGGCTGGGATCGGGGCCCAACTTCGGCGCGACACGATCAGCTTCGAAGACGCGTTTATCGAGATGGTGGAGTCGTCGCGCAAAGTGGGCACGGTATGAATTTCCGCCGCGTGCTCGCGATCGCCCGTCTCGAGACGCGGCTCCTGCGCCGCGATCCGATGATCGTGTTGCGCGCGATCGGAACACCGCTGGTGCTGATGCTGCTGTTCGGCTACGGGCTTTCGCTCGATGTCGAGCACATTCCATTTGCCGTGATCGATTACGATCACAGCGCGACGAGCCGCGATTACATCTACACCTTCGCCGGCAATCGCACCTTCGATCTGGTGAGCGCAGACGCCAGCGAGCGCGAAGTCGAAGCGATGTTGCGCCGCGGCGATATTCGCCTCGCGATCATCGTGCCGCCGCAGTTCGAGCGCACGCTTTATCACGGTTTGCCGGCAACGGTGCAACTCATGGTTGACGGCGTGTACGCGTTCCGCGCTGAGATCACGCGCGGCTACGCGCTCGCCGCTCATGAGCGCGCGGCCGACGATATCCTGAGCGCAAGAATTCAGGAGCGCACCGGCCACGCGCTCGATCTTCAGCCGATCGAAGTGCGCACGCGCTACCTGTTCAACGAGAATCTGCGCACCACCAACACGATCGTGCCCGGACTCTTGCCGATGATTCTGATGATGACGCCGGCGGTAATGATGGCGCTGGCGATCGTGCGTGAGAAGGAACTCGGCTCGATTTACAATTTCTTCTCCTCGCCGGCGACGCGCGCCGAATTCGTCATCGGCAAGCTGATGCCCTACATCGTGATCGGTTTTACCAACGCGTTGTTCCTGGGGCTGCTGACGGTGATCCTGTTCGGCGTTCCGTTCAAAGGATCGCTCGCGATTTACGCCGCCGGGATGCTGGTCTACGTCACCGCGACGGCGGGAATCGGACTGCTCGTCTCGTCATTCGTCAAGAGCCAGCTCGGCGCCAACATCGTCGCGATGATCATCACGATCGTGCCGTCGGCGCTTTACTCAGGAATGTTGATCCCGATTTCGTCGATGAGCCCGCTCACACGCGTGGTTGCGCATCTTTTTCCGGGCATGTTCGGCAACAACATCGTCATCGGCACGTTCCTCAAAAACTTGCCGCTGCGTGCGATGCTCGCGGATTTCGCCACGCTCGGGCTGTTTATCATCGTCTTCATGGCAGCGGGGATCGTGCTCACCCCGAAGCGCGAACGATGAGCCTGCGCCGCTTCCGTGCCCTGGTCTGGAAGGAATTGCTCGAGCTGAGCCGCGACTCGATCGTGATTCTGTTCGTGATCTACGCCTTTACCGGCGATATTTTCACCGCCGCGCAGGGATTCCATCTCGAGCTCACCAACGCTGCGATGTCCGTGATCGACTACGATCACAGCGCGGCCAGCCGCGAGCTCGTCGCGCGTTTTGCCGCGCCTTACTTCAGCCTGCGCAAGACGCCGGCCAGCGAGCGCGAAATGCTCAAGCGGCTCGATTCGGGCGCGGATCTGCTCGGCATCGTCATTCCACATGGCTTCCAGAGCGACCTCGAGCATGGCCAGCATGCCGCGATCCAGCTTTTCCTTGACGGTTCCCGTGCGACGCACGCGTCGCTAGCCGAAGGCTACGCTCGAGAAATCATCGGGGGACTCGGGAGCGAGATGAGCATGCGCCGGATCGGGCTGACCGCTCTCGATCAGAACCGGATGCCGATGGTCGAGGCAGCGCTGCGCGTGCGCTTCAATCCGAATCGGCGCGAGGAGTTTTTCAATGGCATCAACGAGATGCTCATCATGCTCTCGGTGCTGGCGATCGCGCTGCCGGCCTCGGCGCTGATTCGCGAGCGCGAGCACGGCACGATCGAGCAATTGTTGGTTTCGCCGATCGAGCCATGGGAGCTGCTGCTCGCGAAAATTGCGGCGAGCACGGTCGTGCTCATCTTCGGCGCGCTGCTGGCGACGTTCTGCCTGCTGATCCCGTTTTTTCACGTTCCGGTGCGCGGCAGTCTCGGCTTGTTCTTCGCCTGCGCGGCCATCTTCGTCTTCACGATGGCGGGCCTGGGGCTCGTCGTCGCATCGTTCTGCCGTACGATGCCGCAGGTGTCGATGATGACGCTCATCGTGATGGCGCCAATCATCTTCCTGTCAGGCGCCTGGACGCCGCCCGAGGCGATGCCGGGGTGGCTTGCCGAAGCGACGGTGTTGTCGCCGCTCAGATGGTTCAACGAGATCGCATTCGGGATCTTCCTGCGCGGTGCGTCGCTCGGCGATTTGCAGAGGCCACTCACGATGATGATCGTGCTGGGCGCGGTCTTTTTCGCCTGGGGCGCGACGCAGTTCCGTCGGCATTTTCGCTAGCTCACTTCGACGGCTGATCCTGAATCGATTGAAGATAGCCGATGATCTTCGCGAGGCGATCTTTGACGGCACGCTCGCGCTGCGAACCTTCGGCGGTCATGTCGTTGAAGCGTTCGCCCCACACCGGCATATCGCGATCGCCGTGCGCTGCGACGGCGGCGCGCCCGTCGATGAAGTCCGCGATTTTGGCCGCGGGTAAAGGATTGCCGTAGCGCGCACCCAGCAACCGCAAATTCGCCGGCGGGGTTTGGAGCACGCCGGCAACCGGGCCGCGCCCGTCAGCATTGAGCCCGTGGCACGATGAGCAAAACCTTACATACAGCACACGCCCATCCTCGATCGCGGCCGGATCGGCCGCCCTTGCCGGCGCTCGAGCCACAAGGCTGAGCGTCACTGTAACGAGGACGATCATCGCAAGTGCAAATCGAGGGTTTCGTTCCATCCAGCTCGCGTGCATTTTCACCAGGGTGGACAGTATCTACTTCGTGCAGGAGTTTGGAGCTAGCGCCTTGCTTTGATGCGGCCTTGGCGAATCGCTTTCAGCATCGCGGCATAGTCGCGCTCGGTCTGGTCGGCATAAGCCTCCGAGAAGTTGATGATTGCGCCTTCGAAGGCCGCGCCCGATCCCAGGTAGCCCGCGATCATCGCGGGTTCTCCGGTGCGCGCGTGAGCGCGGGCCAGCGTGCGGCCGCAAGCCGCCGAGAAGAACGCCAGGTCGGCGGGATCGGCCGCGTCCACCGGCATCGGAATCTTCATGTCGCGGAGCTGGCGCACGTAAAAGGCGCGGCCCGGTTCCATCCCCACCATCCAGCCCAGGAAGATGTCGCTCGCGGCCTGCATCAGGCGCTGACCCGCGACCACCCGCTCACCATGCGTCGTAAACTTGCTCTGGCCGGCAAACGGCTCCAGCACGGAAGCGCGCGCTTCCTTGATCTGGAGAAACAGCGGCGCATTCTGCTCGTCGCTGAACAGCGCAATTTCGCAATAGGTGCCGACGCTGCCGATGCCAACGACCTTGAGCGCAACGTCCTGAAGCTCGAAGCGATCGAACAGGGTTCGATATGCAACCGGCAACGAATCGCGATACGTCTTGAGCGCATTCTTGACCCGCGCGAAGTACCTGCGCGTGCGCTGGCGCGGCAGATGGTAGAGGAGCGGCGGCCGATTTTCGATTTTCATCGAGCCGGCGCCGGCATGACTGCGCTTTTTTGCGGCGGCCGTGAGAGGCACGTGGCTCGGAACGGCTTGCTCACGCGCTTTGCGGACGAGGTCGCGATCTTTTCGCTCCTTTGATGACTCCGGGTGCCTGGCGATCAACTCCGTGAGGTCGATGCGCTGGTACCAGACATCAAGTGCGGTCATCCGCGCATAGCGCGCCATGTGTTCGCAGTACGCCGCGATTGCGCCACGCAGCGCGCGCTCGCGATCCTTCTTTTTGGTGCCACCCGAGCGGCCTGCCACTTCGATACTCACCGCGAGCCGCTTCAGGTCCCATTCCCAGGGCGCGGGCAGCGTTTCATCGAAATCGTTGATGTCGAAAATCAGGTTGCGCTCGGGAGTGGCGAACGCGCCGAAGTTCATGATACGGCAATCGCCGCAGGCCTGCACGCGCAGCCCTGTCGATGGTGTGCGCGACAGATCCCAGGCCATGATCGATGCTGCGCCGCGCAGGAACGCAAACGGCGACTGGCGCATCCGCTCGTAGCGAATTGGCAGCAACGCCGCGATTCGGCCCTTGTCGGACTCGAGCAGCGTTGCGATCGGATCGGGACGGTCCTGCGCCGGCTGCCAATCGCCATGCAAAGAGCGTTGCGAACGCCCGCGCAATGCGCGGCCCGCGGCCAGCCGATCTTTGAGCGGCACGAATGTGGTGTTGCTACGCGCGGTTGCCATCCCGGATGGTTATCGCTTGCGCGACGGTGTTAGCATCGCGACCCGATCGAGCAAAAGCAACGAGCGCAACTCGCATCCAGAGTGGCGGCGCGTTATTTAAGAGAGCGCGCTTCGCGGCTAGCAGCTGAACATCAATGATGCCCACCGCCGCCGTGGCCGCCGCCCGCAGGCGCGCCATGAACACCTCCGCCGGGAGCGCCATGAGAACCTCCGCCAGCGGTGCCGTGAAATCCACCGGGAGCGCCATGAAAGCCGCTGCCCGCATATCCGGGGGCTGGATGATAGAACTCGGTGTGATGCCCCGCGCCCCAATGGTCTTCCCACGGATGATGGACGACAAACCCCGGATCGTAGCCCAAGGTATTTCCCCATCCCCATGAATAGGGCGCGTACCCGTAGCTCGGGTAATCCGGGTAGCCATAGACCGGCGCACATCCGGTGAGAGCACAGGCGACCGCGCCGGCGACGATGAGCATCCCAATTGATCGGCCCAGGATGCGATGCCGTTGCGATGAGTTCATGTCAGGGTGCTCCCCACGCCGGATTGCCGTTATCGTGGTAGAAGGCCAAACCCGGTGTCTTGGCGGCGGGAACGTCAAGGCTGGTGCGCAGGTGACCATTGGGACCGTACATCCCGATTCCCGGCTCGCCGGCCTTCCCCAGCGCCATCGTGGACCGCACCTTCCCTTCCGCGTCGTACAGGTCCAACCCCGGCGTACCGTCGGCGGCGAGGTCTAATGTGATCCGGGTCCGGCCGCTCGGGTCTTCGAGATTGAATCCGACGGACCCGTCGGCCAGGACGCCCATCGCGCCGCGCAGCTTGCCCGTACTGTCACGCAAGAGGAATTGCTGAGCCTCCAGTGTCTCAGGGAACGTCGAGCTCGTTTGCGCCATCGTGACCACTGCGCCGCACAGCAGCAGGATCGCTCCAGTCGCCAGGCGCAGACGTTTGTTGCTCCGTTGGAGCTTTGCCTGCTGCAGCTCCAGGCGTGAAAGTCTCTCGATAAGCTCTGTCGTTGATTGCTCCATTGGATAACCCCGTGGGTAGCGCGGTTCAGGCGTCGAAGTTGGTCGCCGCAACGCCGCGGCTGATCTGATCGATTATATGGTCCTTGCGCCGCGTCGGTTCCAGTTAGACTCGAACACTTATAGCGCGCGCTTGGGACATGGTGGCGTGTTAGCCTGACGGTCCCGGAGGAGATTCGAATGAGCGTCGAGTACCAGGTTGAGAACCACATCGCGGTCGTCACCATCAATCGGCCCGAGGCGCGCAATGCGGTCGATCGCCCGACGGCGGCGGCGCTGGCCGCATCGTTCCGGCGTTTCGACGCGGACGATTCGGCTTGGGTCGCGATCCTGACCGGTGCTGGCGGCTATTTCTGCGCGGGCGCCGATCTCAAGGCCGTCGCGAGCACACGCGGGAACCGTGTGACAGAAAGTGGAGACGGCCCGCTCGGATGCTCGCGAATGCTGTTGAGCAAGCCGGTCATCGCGGCGGTCGAGGGCTTCGCCGTCGCGGGCGGCCTCGAGCTCGCGCTCTGGTGCGATATGCGCGTGGCAGCGCGAGATGCGGTGTTCGGCGTGTTCTGCCGGCGCTTCGGCGTGCCGCTGGTCGATGGCGGCACGATCCGCCTGCCGCGTCTTATCGGGATGAGCCACGCGATGGACATGATCCTCACCGGGCGCGGCGTGTCTGGCGACGAGGCCCGCATGATGGGCCTCGCCAATCGAATCGTCGAGCAAGGGCAGGCTCTGGCTGCCGCGCGCGAACTCGCCGAGCAGATCGCGGCGTTCCCGCAACGATGCATGCGCTCGGATCGGATGTCGGCCTACGAGAGTTTCACGATGGAACTGCCCGAGGCGCTGCTCAACGAATATCGCTACGCGATCGCGACGATAAATTCCGGGGAGACGCGCGAAGGCGCCGCGCGCTTCGCCTCAGGCACCGGTCGCCACGGCAAGTTTTAGTTTGCGGCCTTACTTCGTTTTCGAGGGGTCCGTGCTTGATTGAATGCATTGCGCGGCGCGCATGCGAAGGCCGATCACCGGATCGTTTTCGAAGCGCTCGCGATCCTTGGCGCAATCACCCTGGTTGGTATAGGTGCCGAACACTGAAGCGACCGGCGTCGTCGCTGCGTTGGCGGCGCCCGGAGTCGCGGCTTCCGAGGGCAACATCAAGTACCACGTCATCAGTCCTAAGGCGGCGGCATGGCAAATCTTCATGTGGCGCGCATACTCTCACGATCGGCGGCGCTACATCCACCAAAATCGTTTCTGCGCTTCCAATCCAATGCTCAACGGCCGATCGTTTGACCCCTCAAACTCGGCGCGGCAGGCCGTTGTTACGTTCTGATACGTCGTGTATGCTTATCCGCAAGTCAATCGTGACTTATGCGCGCGTCGGATTCCGCGACGCCAATCTCGCTAACCTCAAGACCCCAATGGCGCGGCGACAGCCGGCTGGAATCCGAGGAGGTCTGACATAGGATTACTGTTTGTCCTTTTCTGAGTTTCCCCTTTCACCCGAACTCCAACGTTCAATCCGCGATCGTGGCCATCACACCCCCACGCCGATCCAGGCGTTGGCGATGCCCATCGCACTCGACGGCCGCGACCTTGTCGCCACGGCCGAAACCGGCAGCGGCAAGACTTCGGCCTTCCTGATCCCGCTGATCGATAGGCTCCAGCGCAAGGGCGTCAAGCATCTTGGCGCACTGGTGATCGCACCGACGCGCGAACTCGCGATGCAGGTGATGCAGGAGTTCGAGTTGCTCGCGCGGCATACCGGACTTCGCGCCGCGCGCGTCATCGGCGGCGAGTCCGAGAAGCGTCATATCGCCGAGATCAAGAAGGGCGTGCAGGTGATCGTCGCATGCCCCGGGCGCCTCATCGATTACCTCGAGCGCGGCATCGTTAAGCTCGATCATGTCGAGTACATCGTGATCGACGAGGCCGACCGCCTGCTCGACATGGGCTTCCTGCCGCAGCTTCGCCGCATCATGAAGATGGCACCGCGCAATCGGCAGACCCTGATGTTCTCGGCCACGATGGCGACCGGACCCGAGATAATCGCGCGCGAGTTTTTGCATCGTCCCGAGCGCGTCTCGGCCAGCACGAAGACCGCGCCGCCTTCGCAGATTCGGCAGACGATCTGCCCGGTCACGCTCGATAACAAGAGCGCGATGCTGCTCGAGATCCTGCGCCGGCCCGAAGTCGAGAGCGCGATCGTTTTCACCCGGACCAAGAGCCGCGCAGACCGAATCGCCAAGATGCTCCAGCGCAATCGCGTCAAGGCGGTGCAGATCCACGGCGACCGCTCCCAGGGCCAGCGCAACGCCGCGCTGTCTGGCTTCCGCGAGCGCCACTATCGCGTGATGGTCGCGACCGACGTCGCGGCGCGCGGGCTCGATATCCCCGACGTCTCACACGTGATCAATTTCGATCTGCCCGAGGAGACCGAGGGCTATATCCATCGGATCGGCCGCACGGCGCGGATGGGCAAGTCGGGCGAGGCGATAAGTCTCGTCACTCCCGAGGAACGCGTGATGCTCGCACGGCTGGAACGCACGCTCGGCGGCGAGTTGGAGCGCGACCATGTCGAGGGTTTCGACAAGGTCGAAATCACGGCGCCAAAGCCGGTGACGCTGTTCCGCTCGTCGTCGGCGCGGGGCAAATCGGGGCGCAATCGTCCGCGCTCGCGCTGGGCGTAGCACTAAAAAATCGAAAACCACAAAGGGCACGAAGGTCATTAAGTTGAGCCTTCGTGTCTTCGTGCCTTGGTGTTGAGTTTCTGCCTTTCTCGGCTGGATCGATTCAGTCAGAATGCGCCATGCGGCGCCGCACCCTGCTTCCTCTCTCCAGCATCGTAATTTTCCTGGCTTTGTTGATCGCCTCATGCACGACGACTCGCAACCTGGTGCTGAGCGGCGGCGAGCAGCATCCGACGCCCGCGCCGCATGTCGATGAACCCGGTCCGCACGTTCTGATCTTCGGCTTCGATGGCGTCGGCTACAATCAATTGAACGAGGCGATCGCGTCAGGCCATGCGCCGGACCTCGCGGCGCTGCTCGGCAAGCCCGAGCGCGGTGGCGTTTACGGTCACGCTTACTCGGCGCCCGACGCGGAGACGATCTTTCCGGCGATCACGGCCGCGGCGTGGTCGGTGATCTTCACCGGCGAGCCGAGCGCCTACACGAGTATTCCGGGCAACGAATGGTTCTCGCGCGAGAAAATGCAGTTCTACGCGCCGATACCGGTGTCGGTGCCCGAGACCAGCGACACGCTAAAAATGCTCGGCGACGATCTGATCGGCCAGCAGCTAACCGCGCCCACGCTCTACGAGCAGGCGGGAGTGAAGTCCGGCGTTTCGATGAACATGGTTTATCGCGGCGCCGATACCTTCACGACCGTGCCGCCGACCACGTTCGTCGCGGTGGTCGCCGACTATCTCGTTGGTGCGACCGGCGGTCCGAGTGGCAATCGCACCGTTTATGCGAAGTTCGACGAAGACTCGATCACCAAGCTGTCTGCCGCCTTCGCTCAGGGTGGTATCCCGCGTCTGCAGACCGTCTATTTCCCCGGTATCGATTTGTACACGCACGTCGCGCCTGGCGATCCGCTCAAGCAGCAGGTCGCGTATCTCGAGGAAATAACCGATCCGCTCGTCGGCAAAGTCGTCGAGGAGTATCGATCGCGCGGCCTGATGAGCAATACGTTCGTCGTAATCCTCGCCGATCACGGCCATATTCCTGTGCTCAACGATCCGATTCATGCGCTAGCCGTCGATCCCGATACGGGTCCAGCGGCGGTGCTCAAGGCCGCGGGATTTCGTCCACGTCCGTTCGTGCTGAATCCGTCGTCGGCACAGCAGGATTATCAGGCCACGCTCGCCTACGAGGATTCGATCGCGTACGTGTACCTGGCGGATCGCTCGACGTGTCCCAACATCTCCAACAGATGCGATTGGACGAAGCCGCCCCGATTTGAAGAAGATGTGCTGCCGATCGCGAAGGCATTTTACGAAGCGAATCGCACCGGCGCCGGCGCGCCGCGTCTCAAGGGCAGTCTCGAGCTGATCTTCGCGCGCAAGCCGGTCAAGCCGGGAACGCAAACCAACGAATACGAGGTGTTCGACGGCAAGCGCCTCGTTTCAATCGAAGATTATCTCGAGGATCATCCGCATCCCGGTCTGCTCGATCTCGATCGGCGGATGCGCTGGCTGTCGATGGGACCGCATGGGACTCGGGCCGGCGATGTACTGTTGTTGGCGCGCACGGGACTGACGATTCCGATCGAGCAGCGCTTCTACTTCGCCCATCTTTTCCATTCGGTGCACGGCAGCGCGTCGATACAGGACGGACATATTCCGCTCGTCCTGTCGCATGAAGGATGCCGCGGCGAACGCCTCAAAGAAGCGATGGAACACACAACCGGATCTCGCCCGACGACGCTCCACGTCACGCCGATGGTGCTGAATCTGCTGAGTCACGGCGACAAATACTGCAACGGCAAGAACAGCGCTCCCGCCGTGACGGCAAAATCCGCTGCGGCGAAAACGCAGTAAAATCGCGCTGAGGTCCGAATCCTCGTGCGTTGACAAGCGCGGCGACAGGCCGGACAATTACGACCAATGGCACGTATTACCGTAGAAGATTGTCTTGAGCGGATTCCCAACCGCTTTGAGCTGGTGCTCGGCGGCGCTCGCCGCGCCAAGCAACTGCTCAAAGGCGCTCGTCCCCTGGTCGAGTCCGATAACAAGGAAGTAGTCACGGCGCTGCGCGAAATCGCCGCCGGCAAAGTCACGGTCGAAGAACCCGAAAGTTAAGATCGCACCGCCGGTCTCATTCGATCGGCCTCTTCATTTATCGTTCGCTACCCCCTGCCGGCGCGGGCGCCATAAGCCGGCGCAAGAATCGTCCGGTGCCTCGCAAACCCAGCAAGAGCAAAGCCCCGCCGCGCGGCGCGACGAAGTCGCGGCCCAGGAGCGAACCCGCGCCACGGCCTGCTGGCGCTACGCCCGAAACCGGCGCTGAAGAACCTGCGATCGAAGTCGAGGAGTTCCATCCCGTCGCGGCGAACGACGACGGTGAGATCGAGACTGACACCGCGGCGCCGATCCACACTTTCGACGACGATGACCACGAGGCCGATGACGCCGGATCCGCCGATAGCGAAGCGGAGGATTCCTCGGCGCTCGTAGCTTTCGATCCGCTGAGCCGCTATCTCGCCGAGATTCGCCGCTTTCCGCTGCTGACGCGCGAAGAGGAGGCGCAGGTCGCGCGGCGCTACGCCGATACTCACGATCAGGAAGACGCCTATCGGCTGGTCACCGCGAATCTTCGCCTTGTAGTAAAAATCGCCTACGAGTTCGCGCGCGCCTCGAGGAACGTTCTCGACCTCGTCCAGGAAGGCAACGTCGGCTTGATGGAAGCGGTCAAGAAGTTCGATCCGAGCCGCGGGATCCGCTTTCCCTCGTACGCCGTGTGGTGGATTCGCGCGTACATCTACCGCTACCTGCTCAACAACTGGCGCCTGGTAAAAATCGGCACGACCCAGGCGCAGCGCAAGCTCTTCTTCAACCTGCGCAAGGAGAGCGAGCGCCTCGAGGCCGAGGGCTTCAAGCCACAGCCGCTTCTCCTCGCGCAGCGGATGGGCGTCAAGGAGAGCGAGGTGCGCGAGATGCAGGAGCGGATGGCGCAGAGCGAGATCTCGCTCGACCAGCCGCTCTCGGGGGGCGAGGATACGAGTCTCCTCGACGTGCTGCCCGATACCGGCACGCCCGAGCAGGAAACCGCCGACGCCGAGTTCCGCGAGTTCGCGCGCGAGAAGGTCGAGAAGTTCGCCGCGCAGCTCAAGGACAAGGAGCTCGAAATTTTCAAGGCGCGCCTGCTGGCCGAGGATCCGATGACGCTGCAGGAAATCGGCGAGCGCCACGGTATCAGCCGCGAGCGCGTGCGCCAGATCGAAACGCGGCTCAAGCGGCGCCTCAAGGATTTCCTCAAAGCCGAAGCCGCCGATATCGAAGACGCCGGCACCTCCTAGCGGAACGCTCTGCCGCGAGTCTTCGTCTGCCAGGGCCCGCGTGGTTCAGCGCCGGCACTTGGTTGAGTCGAAAGATCTGCCCGTGTCGACGCATTGGCCCTGATGCCGCAGATCCTGCACGCATACCTTGACCGCGCCGCTGCAGCTGCCCCCGCCGCCGCCGTCGGTCGCAGTGAAGCCGAGAGTATAGATGAGTCCGCCGCTTCCCTGGCCGTTGGCGCGCACCCATGCAGTGCTCGTTCCAACGCCGAACCCGTCGCTGCAAATCGGACCGCCGCCGCTGACCGGCTTGTCCTGCGTTATCGACGTCATGCTGATGGAGAACGGCCCCCCGGGATCGGTCACACCGAAGATGCTTTCCGGCATGAAAGCGAGCGGCAGAGAAACGAGGTTCGGCCTGCTCGCTTTGGCGGCGCTGCAATCGATAGTTGGAGCGGGGACGGCATTCAACTCGAATGAGCCGATATCGCAATCAGTCTGTCCGGGCGCCGGGCGCAGATATTCGCGCTGATCGGTAGCCGGACAGATCTCGGGCGGAATCTTGTCGATCGCAGGGCTGCCGGCCAGGAGCGCGATCGTCTGTGTCGGTCCGCCATTGTCCGCGAGACCGCCGGGGTCGAGCTGCGGGTCAGTATTGTTATGACTGCCGGCGGCTGAGAAATGGCACGTAGCGTCGTCCGAAATGTTGTAGCCTTCGTCTTCGATATCCCCATCGCAGTTATCGCCTGCCGAGCCAGTGACGATTGTCCCTTTTGCCGTTGTAATACCGAGCGTACTGAATATTCCGCCACCGATGCTCGCGCCGTTGTCCGAGAACGTGCTGTTCACGACGTTCAGGCGCGCTCCGCCAACGAAGATCGCTCCGCCCTGGCCCGCACTGTTACCATAGAACGTACTGTTGACCACGACTGTCGTGTCTCCGGCTTGACTGCGAGTCAAGCCGAGCGCACCGCCGACGAGCGCGTTGTTGCTTGAGAACGTGCTGTTCGAAACGGTCAGCCTTCCGATGCTGATGATCGCGCCGCCATTGTTGCCCTCGTTTTCAGAGAACGTGCAATTGTCGACGGTCAAAGTGCCATTATTGTTGATGGCGCCGCCGCCAAGGTTGTAGCGGGCGGCGGTGAAAGTCAGATTGCGTAAAATCACCGTACTCCGGCCGAGTGACGCTTCGTCGATAAACATGATCGGCACCTGATTATTGCCGCTGATCACGATTCCAGCGCTCGGGCCAACGATCGACAGATTGCGATCAATATCGGGCAGCACTGCGTTGAGTATGATCGTACCGCTGACGCCGTTGGCGAAGACGATCGTGTCGTCCCCGGTTCCGGCCGCGCATCCATGAACAGGGCCGTCGAGGTTGGCCGACGTGATCGCGTCGCGCAGGCTGCAATGCCCCGCCACGCTGCTATCAGAGAGCGTATCGACCGTGGGTCGCCGCTCGCGCCGTGACCGTAATGATCAAAAACAGAACTGCGCTCAGTGTTATGATGCCCCATCTTCTGGTCATTGTCCCGCCCTCAAGCCGTCAACTGTCCGATCTCCGAACGAAGCGATCGTGTATCGCGGCGCATCCTAGCTTGCTATTCAGCTCTGCTACAAATGAAAGCTTTTACCTACGAACAGGTTCTACCGGGTCCCTTCTTTTCAACTGGTGCGGTCTGTGGCGCACTCGTAGGATACGAGTATGAGCCGCGAAGCGGGACGCGCGGGCACAACCCTTCATCTGAAGGTCAACGGCACCGAACAGGAAGTGACCGTCGATTATTACGACACCCCTCTGCTCTACGTTCTGCGCGACGATCTCAAGCTCAAGGGCGTGCGCTTCGGATGCGGCGTCGGGCAGTGCGGCGCGTGCACGGTTATGATCGATGGGCGCGCGGTGAAATCCTGCGAAACGCCGGCGTGGTCGGTGGAGGGGCAAGGGATCACTACGATCGAGGGCCTCGGCACGATCGATCGGATGCATCCGCTGCAGCAGGCGATCGTCGATTTTCAGGCCGGCCAGTGCGGCTACTGTCTGGCGGGAATCCTGATGAGAACGGCGGCCCTCGTTGGCGTTGACAAACAGCCATCGCGAGAGAAGCTTGTCGCCGCGCTCGACGATAACCTCTGCCGATGCGGCGCGCATTCGCGGATCCTCGACGCCCTCGAAGGGGCATGGATCAAGCTCGCGGCCGGTGACGCGAAATGACAACGCCGCAGTTGCCGTTCAGCCTTCAGCAGAACCCGCGCCTCAAGCAGTGGGTCGATTTCAGCCGCGGCGGAATCGTGCGGGTATTCAGCGCGAAGGTCGAGCTGGGTCAGGGAATCGTGACGGCGCTGGCGCAAATCGCAGCTGAAGAACTCTGCTTGCCTCTCGCCCAGGTCAAAGTGATCTCCGGCGATACGCGGTACTCGCCCGACGAATGGTACACCGCCGGCAGCATGTCGATCGAAGTGGGCGGAATGTCGCTGCGCCTGGCCTGCGCGCAGGCGCGACAGACGATTCTCGCAGCGGCGGCGCGCTCACTCAATGTCGACGCTGCTCGGCTGCGTGTCGATGCGGGCGCGATCCTGCTGGACGGCACGCGCAGCGAACTCGATTATTGGAAACTGGCGCCAAATATAGATTGGAACCTCCCTGTATCGGGAACCGCACCGCTGATGCGCGGCAACGATGGGAATCATATCGGCGCTAACGTTGCGCGCTTCGATTTGCCGGCGAAAATCACCGGCGGTGCGTTCGTGCAGGATCTCGAGCTGCCGGGGATGCTGCACGGCCGCGTGTTGCGTCCGCCCTGGCCCGACATGCATCTCATCGAATTCGATCAGAGCGCGGCGCAGAAGCTGCCCGGGGTGGTGAAAATCTGGCGCAGCGGCGATTTCGTCGGCGTCTGCTGCGAGCGCGAATATCAGGCGGTCAAGGCTCTCGAGACACTCCGCGCGAATGCAAAGTGGAACGAGGACGCGCGGCTGCCCGGCGGACAGAACTGGAAGGAATGGCTGCCGACCCAGCGTGCCGTCGATTCTCATAGCGAAGTGGGCGACGCGGCCGAGGTGCGCGGTGACCTCGTTCGTCTGTCGGCGACTTTCTCGAAACCCGCGATCGCGCACGCGTCGCTCGGCCCCTCATGCGCCGTCGCGCAATTCGACGGAACGGAGCTTCGCATCTGGACGCATTCGCAGGGCGTATTTCCGTTGCGCTCGGCACTCGCCGAGGCGCTAAAGCTCGAGCCCCAACGAATCATCGTGATCCATACGCAAGGCGCGGGATGCTACGGGCACAATGGCGCCGACGATGTTGCGCTCGACACGGCGCTGCTCGCGATTCAGACGCAGCCGCGCCCGGTGCGCGTGCAATGGATGCGCGACGACGAGTTCGCCTGGGCGCCACTCGGCTCGCCGAGCGCGGTCAAGCTCAATGCCGCGATCACGCCCGGCGGCGAGCTGGTTGACTGGTCGACGGAGATCTGGAGCGGGCCGCATGCCCGCCGTCCCAAGCCGCGCGACGTCGAGCTGCTCGCGGCGACGCAACTCGAATCGCCGATACCGTTTCCGCACGTAGCCGAAGACATGACGCGATTCGCGGGCGGCTCGCGAAATTCCGAGCCGCCGTACGATCTGCTGCATCGCAAGATCGTTCTGCACAGCCTGCCGGATTTGCCGTTTCGCACTTCCGCGCTGCGCACGCTCGGCGGTTACGCCAATGTCTTCGCAATGGAATCGTTCGTCGATGAGCTGGCGGACACCGTGGGAATCGATCCGATTCAGTTCCGCCTGCGCAACATCTCCGATCCCCGCGCCCGCCGTGTGATCGAGACCGCCGCGCGCATCGCGCAATGGGACACGAATGCCGCGCGTGGCACTGGACGCGCCGCGGGTTTCGGGTTTTCGCGATATAAAACCACGGCCGCATACGTCGCGGCTGTCGCGCACGTCGAGGTCGATGAGCACGTGCGCGTGCGAGAAGTGTACTGCACTGTCGATGCAGGCCTCGCGATCAATCCCGACGGCGTCAGGAACCAGATCGAAGGTGGCATCATCCAGTCGATCAGCTGGACGCTGCTGGAGCAGATCGCGTTTACGCCGAGTGGTATCGCGGCCAAGACCTGGGAGGAATACCCGATTCTGCATTTCTCGGAAGTTCCGCGGGTGCACGTAGAGTTGATTGAGAATCCCGATCTGCCGTCGCTCGGCGTGGGTGAGGCAGCACACGGTCCAGTTGCTGCCGCGATCGGAAATGCCGTCGCGCGCGCCTTGAACTGCCGGATTCGAGATCTACCGATTACGCGCGAGCGAATTATCAGTGCGCTCGCATAGGATCGCTTGATGCCGAAGAACCTCGCAATCGATATTCACGCGCACGCGATCGTCGAAGAAGTCGAGGCTCTCGCACGGCAGCATCCGAGCTTTGCCGAAGAGGCGAAAAAGGCGGGCGCGATCGTCGGCGCCGCTTCCCTTCAGCATAATCGCAAACTGATGAACGACGGATGGTTGTATCGCCTGACCAGCCTCGACGCGCGAATCGCCGCGATGGATGCGATGCGTATCGACGTGCAGGCGGTGAGCGTCGCGCCGACGCAGTATTACTACTGGGCCGATCGTGAACTCGCGGCCAAAATCGTCGCAGTCGCGAACCAGCGAATCGCGGAGCTTTGCGCGCATCGGCCGGATCGTCTGGTTGGCCTTGGGACAGTATCGTTACAGCATCCCGATCTGGCGATCGCGCAACTGCAACACGCGATTCGTGAGTTGGGCTTGCGCGGTGTGATCGTATCCACCGCCGTCAACGAGGCAGAACTCGCCGACCCGCGCCATCTCGCGTTCTGGAAGAAGGCCGAGGAGCTGGGCGCGCTGGTGTTCATTCATCCGATCGGATGCGCACTCGGCGAGCGGCTGGTTCCATATTACTTTTCCAACGTGATCGGAAATCCGCTTGAGACCGCGCTCGCGCTCGCGCACCTGGTTTTCTCGGGCACACTCGACCTTTGCCCCTCGCTCAAAGTCTGCGCGGCGCATGGCGGCGGTTATTTTCCGGCTTACACTCCGCGGTTCGATCACGGATGGCGCGTGCGGCCCGAGGCGCGCACCTGCGCGAATCCGCCCAGCGCCTATCTCAAACGCATCTGCTTCGATTCGCTCGTGTACACGCCGGAGCAGCTCGCATTCCTGATTCAGCAGGCGGGCGCAAGTCAGGTCGTGCTCGGCACTGACTATCCGTTCGACATGGGAATCGACGACCCGCTCGATCGTCTGGACGCGGTCGCTTCTCTCGCCGAATCAGATCGCGACGCGATCCGCGGCCTCAACGCGGCGAGGGTGCTGGCACTTTAGCGCTTACCGGGTGATTGCGCCGAGATCGATCGGCCGGCCTGATACCGGCACCGGCGCGTCGTTTTCGCTGATGCTCAATGTGACCACTTCCTGTCGCGATGAGTTCACTGCGGGTGGCGCGCCGCCCGGCGATCCGCCGCATCCGGCAAGGCCGAATGCCAGCAGCAGAATCGCGGCCGCCGCCGGCGCCGAATCGCGGCGCGCTATGGCCTGAGCGCAACGACGTTGAACTCCTGGCGGAACTGGGCGGGGATGAAGACTCTCAGCTCATGGCGAACCGAATCGGCGTTAGGCGGGCGATTCTCAGATCCTATATGCGCAGGCTGCGCGACAAGCTCGAATGCGATAACCTCGCGGCGCTCAGGGCGTTCGCGAAGCCCTTGGCATTGTGATCGGTATCGCGTCTAAGAGTTCTTTTCCGGGGCTCGGCCGGATTCAGCGAGACTCTTCGATGGCCAATGGAAGACCAGGGCTTTGGACCTGATCCATAGGTAGAGCGTGACCGCCACCAGCGCCGGACCTTCGGCCGCCTTGGTGCGCACGCTCGACAGCTTGGCGGGGTTGTTCAGGTTGAACGCCACGAACAGCAGATGGCTGAGCACGATATCGGCGGCAACTCCCAGCGCCAGCAGCATCGCCCAGCGCTGTTCGGTCAAGATGCCCCAGGCGAGGACGAAGAAAATCGATGCTTCCACGAGCAGCGCGAATCTGGCTGCGTCGCCGAACAGCTTGAGTCCCGCCAGCAGCATCAGCGAGTCGCCAAGCCCGAGCTCGCCCGCATCGAGGAATGCATGGATCAGCAGCCGGCATGCCCAGAGGCCAAGCGCGATCGCGAACAGGCGCGTATCGAGCGGCCATCGATTTTTCGCTGGCGGTTTCATGCGGCGAGACGAGGCTAATCACGCCGCGGCGGCGTCATCAAGGAATTTCCGATTGCGGCGCGGCGCGCGAATCGACAGAGTTAGGAAGCGATGAACGGAATTCACGACATGGGCGGGATGGACGGCTTCGGCCCGGTCGTCGCGGAGCAAAACGAGCCCGTTTTCCACGCCGAGTGGGAGCGCCGCCTGTACGCGATGATCAGCGCGGCGATCTTTCGCATCCCGGGGATGAGCGCCGACGAATTCCGCCACGCGATCGAGCGGATACCACCCGCGCGCTATCTCTCATCGTCGTATTACGAGCGATGGCTCGCGGCGGCGGAGGAACTGCTGGTCGAGCGGGGCCTCATCACGCGCCAAGAACTGCTCACGGCCAATGGCGCATCCGCGGATTCGGTTATCGCAAATCTTCCTGCCGCGGTTGCGCCCGAGTTGAGCAAGCGGGCGGCGCGGATGCGCGCGCGATTCAAAGTTGGCGATCGGGTGCGCGCGCGAGAAATCAATCCGCCCGGGCATACGCGCTTGCCGCGCTACGCTCGGGGCAAGCTCGGCACCATCGCGCGCGACTGGGGCGTATTCGTTTTCGCGGACAGCAACGCGCATCGCGTCGGCGAGAATCGGCAGCACTGCTACGCCGTCAAATTCGATGCCCACGAGCTGTGGGGCAAGGCGGCGCGCGCCAGGGAACGCGTCAATATCGATTTGTGGGAAGATTATCTCGAAGCGGCGCCCAAATCTTCGAAGCCAAAGCGAGGCAGGCGATGAGCGGAAATCATGATGCGGCCGAGCACGGACCCGCGGCGCGGGTCAAAGCGCTCGAAGAGTTGCTGACAAAAAAAGGACTCGTCGATTCGGAATCGATCGATCGGATTGCCGACCTTTACGAAAACAAGATGGGGCCGCACAACGGCGCGCGCATGGTTGCGCGGGCCTGGGTCGATCCCGAGTACAGGAAGCGACTGCTCAAGGATGCGACGGTGGCCGCCGCCGAAATGGGATTCTCCGGGCCCGAGGGTGGACATCTTGTCGCGGTCGAGAACACCGATCGTGTGCACAACATGATCGTATGCACGCTATGCTCCTGTTACCCGTGGTCGGTGCTGGGTTTGCCGCCGGTCTGGTACAAGAGCTTCGCGTATCGCTCGCGCGCGGTGAGCGATCCCCGCGGCGTGATGCGAGATTTCGGGTTCGAGCTGCCTGACAACGTTGAAGTCCGGGTCTGGGATTCCAGCGCCGAGATCCGTTATATCGTGCTGCCGAAACGACCGGCGGGCACCGAGAAGATGAGCGAAGAGGAACTCGCCGCGATTGTCACGCGCGACGCGATGGTCGGCGTGTCTGAGGTTCCTGCGTCGAAGCGCAGGGCGCGATGAACCAGCTCGACGAGCTGATCGAGGCGGCGCGTCTCGATCCCGATCGCGTATTCAGCGCGCCGTGGGAAGCGCGCGCGTTTGCGATCGCGGTGAAGCTCGCGGACACGGGCGTCTTCACCTGGGACGAGTTCCGCGAGTATCTCATCGAGGAAGTCGGCAAGTCGGACAAAGCTCGCAAGCACGATGCGCCAGGCCAGGAGCAATACTACGAGCACTTCCTGCGCGCGCTCGAGCATCTGCTGGAAAGCAAAGGCATCTCGCTGGCCGATCACTAACTCGTAAGGGACCTCCTTCTCTGGCTGCTCTGCCATAAAGCCGCATGCGCGCCCAGAATCCCTCCGTAGGATTCGCGATCAAAGCGATCCGACGCGGCGAAAAATCCGATGAACTGTGTCCCTTAGTGTATCGAGAGGAACAAAAGCTGGGATTTTGATGCGAACAGTGAGCTAGAATTCCAGATTCATTCAGAAGCGTGTGTTGATTCGTGCGCGTTCAAACTGACTAGCCATACTTCTCTATTTTTTCTTCTTTTGCTCAATGGACAGCAGCATCTGTCTTAGTTAGTTTGCATTAACACATAGTCGATAATCCGGTGATCTTTTGGCTTGAGTCGCGCTCAAGCGGCGCGGATATCAAGTTCGCTCGCTCGGACGTGAAAGAGCGTATTGGACTAATCGACGGCGAAGCTAAAGGGGGTGGTGCATGATTCTCGCTGGATCTGGCTAGGGTTGGCCGTTCCTCGCAACTAATCAAACAGTCAATCGAATTTTGAACGAGCTGCCGCGAGCAGCGAGTTCAAGAGGACGCGCCAACTGCGCGTCCGGGAGGGAATTCTGATGAACAGGCGTACCTGGATGACCTTTCTCGCAACGCAACTCTGTGTGGTTTCGTATGCTGCCGTAGCGGCCGCACTACCAATCTGCCAGCCAGTTTCCCCGGCCTTCACCGGCGGCAGCGTCACGGTTAACAATGCGGCGATCGTTAATCCTTCAAGCCCTGTGACCGGCACGGTCGACGCCACCGGCTGCGATGCCGCTGTCTATTACGGACCAGGCAAGTCCGGTTCGGTGACCAACGCGACGATCTTCGGATCGATCCAGGCGGGAATTGTAAATAACGGCGCCAACGTCACGATCGACAGCAATTCGATCTATCAGATCGGCGATAGTCCCTTTACTGGGGCCCAACATGGATACGCGATCTATATGTACGGGCTGAATTCGCCGGCCTCGGGAAATATCACTCGTAACATCGTGTGGAATTACCAAAAGAACGGTATCGTTGTTCGCGGCGCCAAGTCGACCATCAGGTACAACACCGTCATCGGCCAGGGCCCGGTTAACTACATCGCGGCGAACGGCATCGAGGTGGGATACGGGTCTGGATCGACGATCGATTCCAATCGCGTGTTCGGGAATTCATATACGGGCTCAAACGCGGCGACTGGCGCGGGAGTGCTGCTTTTCGGCGGACCCTGCTATGACGGCCCCGCTCAGACCAATACCTCGGTGACGTCGAACGAACTCTCCGGCAACGACATCGGAGTATCTTCAAACAATCTGGCGGCGGATTGCGTGAGTTCCGTCAATTCGGCCACACGAAACACGATCCAGAGCAACACCATTCGCAATAACGCGATCTTCAACACTTCCGGCGGGCCGCTTACCTCGCCCAGTCCGTCGCTTCCGTATCAGGCGGGCGTATCGGATCAGGGAAAGAGCGACGTGATTATCGCCAATTCGATCTGCGGCATCGGCTACACGCCTCAAGGGAGTACTCCACCCTATATTTTCTCCGTGGATACTACACTGGCGATCGGGACGATAAGTCTGCTCAACTTTTGCGGAGGCAACTAAGCACGTAGCGCGAGTTGCATGAGCTGGGAAGAGGGGGCGAACGAGACTCATCGTTCGCCCTCTTTGTTCGAAGAGAGTGCCGCCTCAGTTCACAAGCGGCCGCCAATTAATCGATTTACGATGGACATTCAGGCCCGGCTTTCCTAGTCTCTCCCGTTCAGTTGACGACTCCCAGTCAACTTGAAACCTGCGAACGAAGGGGTATCGAGATGAGGAAAGTCTGGGTCGGATTTCTCGTCATGCAATTAGCCGCGCTGTGTCTGTCGGTTCCGGGCGCGATGGCGTTCCCGGTGTGCAAGCTGATTCCGGAAGCCTCCTTCAGCGTCGGGGGCGTCAGCAATCTGAGTGCCTCGATCGTGAATCCGGGCGCGCCAGTGACCGGGTTGGTCAACGCGATCGGCTGCGACATCGGCGTCTATTTCTCACCCGGCAAGACCGGATCTGTGACGAGCGCGAGGGTGCTGGGCGCGCGTGTCGCCGGTATCGTGAATAACGGCGCTAACGTGAAGGTCGACGGCAGCGCGATCTATCAAATCGGCGACCTGCCAATATCCAGTGCGCCGTATGGCTATGGAATCTATGTGTCAGGCCAGTCGGCGCGCGCCTCAGGCAATATCACTCACAATACGATCTGGGATTTTCAGCAGGGCGGTATCGAAGTTATCGGCGCGACCGCGCTTATCGAATACAATACCGTGACCGGCCAGGGACCCACGACCGTTTTGGCGCAGCGAGGAATCGAGGTCGGGCTCTCGTCGCGATCGACTATCCAGTTCAACAATATTTTCGGGATGTCGTACTTCGGCGAGGATCGAGCGACAGGCGCTGGAATACGCCTTTACGGAGGTCCATGCTTCGATGGTCCGGACCAGACCGACACCAGCGTCTTGTCCAATCAGTTGACCGGCAACGATATCGGAATTGCATTGAACAATCTGGCGGTGAACTGCGTAAACTCCGACACTTCCGCGACGAAGAACACGATCAGTTACAACGCGATCCGCGACAACGGCGTTTTCAATTCGGTCGGCGGACCGCTCGATGGATCAGGGCCGCTGGGCGCGTATCAGGCCGGTGTCTCGGACCAGGGGAAGCTGGATCAGATCATCGGCAATTCGATTTGCGGGTTCGGCTACACGCCGCAAGGATTCAGCCCGCCGTATATCTACAGCGTCGATACGACGCTTGCGCTCTCGCCCATCGCGTTGCTGATCAAGTGTGTGAACTGACTGCTCAGTTGGTTCGCGCACAACTTCCAGTTGATGCCGGCGGGCGCGCGCTGGGAGCCTATCGACTATGACGGCGAACCCATCGTGCTCGTCCTCACCAAGCATGACAGCAAAAGACGTGCTGCTCTCAGTGATGCGGCTGGAAGCTATCGATGACCGCATCTCGCGCATCCGTAGCTATGCATTCTCGCCGGAGACCCTGGACGAAGTCGCGAGTACGCTAGGCCTTCTGCGCAGCCCCGCGATGTACAGCCTGCGCGATCTTCCGCACTGACAGCGGACCCTTGCCGCGAGCGCTACACTTTTTTCTTTGACGATACCGGCGCTGGCGGGGCTTCTTCTTCCTCTTCGCCTTCGACGGCCGCTTCGGGCGGGAGCGCCACCGCTTTCGTGCTCAGCTTCTCTCGCACCTTGGCTTCGATTTCGTCGGCGAGGTTCGGATTCGCTCTCAGCAGATCGCGCGCGTTCTCGCGGCCTTGGCCGATTCGCTCGCCGTTGTATGAGTACCACGCGCCGAGCTTCTCGATGATGCCATGCTCGCTCGCCAGATCGACCAGCTCGCCTTCCTTCGAGATTCCAGTGCCGTAGAGGATGTCGAACTCGGCTTCGCGGAAAGGCGGCGCGACTTTGTTCTTGACGACCTTGACCTTGGTGCGCGAGCCGATCACGTCCTGCGCATTCTTGATTGTGCCGATGCGCCGGATATCGAGACGGACCGAAGAGTAAAACTTAAGCGCGTTGCCGCCGGTCGTGGTTTCCGGATTGCCGAACATCACGCCGATCTTCATGCGGATCTGATTGATGAAGATCACGATCGTGCGCGAGCGCGCGATGATCGAGGTCAGCTTGCGCAACGCCTGCGACATGAGGCGCGCCTGCAGGCCCATCTGCGGCTCGCCCATCTCGCCTTCGATCTCGGCGCGCGGCACCAAGGCCGCCACCGAATCGATTACCAGCACGTCGATCGCGCCCGACTGCACCAGAGTCTCCGCGATCTCGAGCGCCTGCTCGCCGTTGTCCGGCTGCGAGATGAGCAGGTCCTCGACCTTGACGCCGAGCTTGCGCGCGTACTGCGCATCGAGCGCGTGCTCGGCGTCGATGAATGCGCCGATGCCGCCGAGCTTCTGCGCCTCCGCGATACACTCGAGCGCGAGAGTCGTTTTGCCCGATGACTCCGGCCCGTAAATCTCGACCACGCGGCCGCGCGGCAATCCGCCCACACCGAGCGCGAGGTCGAGCCCGAGCGAGCCGGTCGGTATGACCTGGATGTCGGCCACGATCGCCTGCTCGCCGAGCTTCATGATCGAGCCTTTGCCGAACTGCTTCTCGATTTGGCTGAGCGCCAGGTCGAGCGCCTTGGTTTTGATTTCCTGCGCCATCTGTTCCTGCTTCCCCCTTTAGGAATCGGAACTCCAACAACGAGTTGATTGATTGAATCTTGCCACAAAAGCGGCCGCATAGCGCTATCGGATCGCCGCACTGCTCCACAGATCGCCTTCGGACATGCGGATAACTCGCGTTTTGTGGCGACGCGGCGCGGGTAGCAGCGTTCGGACTTATCTTGCCAGCGCTCGCCCGCGCGGATTGTAGGCGTGGAAGAACGCGAAGCCCGCGACCGTCAGCGCATGAGTAATGTGCCCCTCGGCGATCATCCTTCTTATCTCGCCCAGCGGAACCAACACGACCTCGGTCTCCTCGGCGCTGCCGTCGAAGTGCGGACGCTCGACCTGATGCACCGCCGTAGCGAGATATGAGTAGCAGAAGTTGCCCTGGATCGCCGGGTTCGGATGCACCTTGCCGATTTCGATAACCTTGCTTGAATCGAAGCCGGTCTCCTCGATCATCTCGCGCCGCGCCGCATGCATCGGCGATTCGTCGGTCGCGTCAACCATTCCGCCCGGCACTTCGAGCGTGAAGTCCGCGATGCCGTGACGCCATTGGCGGATCATCACGACCTCGTGATGCGGCGTGAGCGGAATGATATTCACCCAGTCGACGGCCTCGAGCAGGTAGAAATCGCGCTCGCCGCGTTTGGGATGAGCGGCGCGGCGCTTGTGCAGATCGAAGATCGGTGTGTGATACACGGTCTCGGTCGTGAGCGTTTTCCATTTGCGGGCTTTCACGAAGGCTGAATCTATCACGATCGCATAAACACGATAGCTCCGGCGGATGCTCTCCGAACGTACCCGATGGTAAGGTGTGCGCGGCAATTCCTGTTGGCGGAGGAGCGGTCATCGACGACATGGCGCGGGGCGGAAAATCGATGCTCGCACGACTGATGCGCTCGCCAGTCGTGGCGGCGATCTTCGCAGCAGCCGCGTCCGTGCGTCTCTTCTGGATCGTTTACGTGCTGAGGCCGCCCAACGTGCAACTCGATTTCAGCACGTTCTGGCTCGGCGCGTGGGCGATGCGCCATCACGTTAATCCGTATAAGTACGACCTCACTTTAGCCGCCTACCGGTTAAAGGTCGTGATCGGCCCGGTCCGGCGAGCGAACTATCCGCCCACATTTTTCTTGCTCTTTTACCCCCTCAGCCATCTGGCTCCCTGGCACGCGTACTGGGTGTGGTGTGCCTTCAGCGTTGTCATCCTGATCGCCGCGCTGTACCTGCTGGTCGCGGCCAAAAAAATCGTGCCGCCGCCGACCGCGACGATCTTGATAGCGCTCGGAGTGATGTACCTGCCGATCCAGATTCACTTCGAGTTTATGCAAGTGCAACTGCTGGTACTTTTCCTCCTGATACTGATGTGGATGGCGCTCGAGCGGGGCAACGATCTAGGCGCGGGCGCGGCGTTGGCCCTCGCGGGTCTAATCAAAGCGTTTCCGCTGTTCATGGCGCTTTACTTGGTATGCGCACGAAAATGGCGCGCACTCGGATTCACGATCCTGGGGCTCGCGATCGGATTCGGCCTCACCGTCGCGATCGTCGGCGCGCAGGCATTCTGGTTTTTCGACACGATCGTGGGGCATTTGAATCCGCATCCCGGATATCCGTTCATTCCGATAGTAGGAATGGCGGGGGCGATCGTAAGGATCTCGCAGCTCTTGGTTCCCGACGATTCGAATCACGCGATTCTCGTTGCGCGGCGGATTGTGGAACTGATCGCGGAAATTACCGTGCTCGCATTGACCGTGGCCGCAATCGTGCGCGCGCAAAATGACCGCCGCAGAGCCGAATACGCCTTCGGCCTCTGCATCGTGGCAATGATTCTTTGCGATTCGAATTCGTGGCCCCACTACCTGGTCTTCCTGTTGATGCCGCTGAGTCAGATCGCAATCGCGACCGATCTCGGCATCGCACCTCTGAGCGCGCCTGTGCTGGCGGTAGTTTCCTACTTGCTGACGGAGCTTTCGTATCGCGCCAACCATTGGCGCGTCGAGCAGATGCAAATGACCACGGCCTCGTGGTTCGGGGAAGGCATGTTCCTCGCGACGCTGATGGTATTCGTCGCGGCATACGCGCTAACGACACGCGCGGCCGAAGGAAACCGCGCCGTCAAAGGTGAGCGAGACACTCTGCTCAGTGCGAACGCGAAGCGCTGACGCGAATCAGGTGCCGGCGAACCATTCATAGCCCTGGTTCTCCCAGTAGCCGCCGGTTATTTGGGGCAGGAAGTTCACTTCGGTCAGGTACTTCACGTTTTTGTAGCCGAGCTTGACCGTCGAGTAGAGGCGCAGTGGCGCGCCATAGTCGGAGTCGAGATCGTCGCCGTTCATTCCATAGGCAAGCATGGTCTGCGGATGCATCGCGCTCGGCATATCCCACGACGAGTAGTAGCCGGCATCGAAGGATCGAAACTCGACATAGCGCGCCTCGGGCTGCGGCCCGACGAGCTTGGCGATCTCGCGCATCGGCACTCCCTGCCACGCGGCCACAGCAGACCATCCTTCGACGCAATGATGCCGGATGCGGATATTGATGCGCGGCATTTTCTTGAGTTGATCGAGCGTGAGAATGACCGGGTTGTTCACCAGGCCGCCGACTTTGAGCGTCCAGTTGGGCGGCGCCGACGGCATATCGCTCGAAATGAAGTACACCGGGAAGTCGTCATCAGGCGTGAGCTCGGATTCGGGCGGCTCCGGTGCGAGTCGATTGGGCGAGAACAGCAAGCTCTGAAACTCAGCATTCCAGTGCTCCATGCCCTTGAGGAATTTGGCCGTGAGCGGACCGTTGCATCCCGCGACAAGCGTGCTCGCGGCGAGCGCGCCCAGGAATTTGCGGCGCGTGATTATCTCAGCCACGGCGGCCTCCCGTGATCATCGCAACCAGCGTCCGCGGATGCAGTGCGACCAGCACGATATGATTCAGCGTGAAGCCCGCGAGCAACAGCAGGCATCCGAAGTGCACAACGCGCGCGCCGTCGTAGCCGCCGAACATCGAGGTCAGCCAATGAAGCTGGAGCGGTTTGTAGATCGCCAGTCCCGACAGCACGACCACGATTCCGAAAATTATTGCCGACGTGTACGCGAGCCGCTGGAGGCCATTATAGAAATCCTCGGGCGGAGGATCGGGACGCAGGCGCAGGTAATAGATGAACATTTGGGTCGCGTTGAAGGCGTCGCGGCCGGGCAGGAACACGCGCCGGCGCCATTCTCCGCTCACAATTTGATAGGTGAGGTAAATCAACCCGTTGATGATGAGAAACCAGGCGATCGCGAAATGCCAATGGCGCGCGCCCGCCAGCCATCCGCCGAAACGCAGCCAGCTCGGCGGCGCATCGCCCTGGAACGGATAAAACTTGTAGAGCGCGCCGCGCGGGCCGAAATACGGATACGCGACCAGAATCTGCAGCCCGCTGCCCGCCATGATGAGCAGCAGCGGGATGTTCACCCAGTGCGCCAGCCTGACGATCAGCGGCTGCTGTCGCCGTCCTGCAAAGCGGTTCTGCACTTTCGCCACCGGCATTAGCTAACAGCCATCCGTGATACTGACGTTAACATCGAGCAGAAGCTTCATGTTCCCGTACCATGAGATGCTGGCCAGAACCGAAAAATGTCGCAAGCCTGGCGGTCGCAAGCTCAGGACCACAGCGACATAGGCTCGCGATACTTGCACCGGTCACACTGCGGCGCGGAATCAAACCAGGGGATTGTTGCGTCGCAGTGATTTTGGCCAAATGGGGAGGTCTGGGCGCTCGATGGCGATCATAGCGTTATTTCGCGCTGCTAGGGGCCGCCATGGTCTGTGGCAAATTCGTTGTCAAAATTATCGGACCTAAGCTCAAAATTTGCCCAAAACTCCTTTCATAACGCTAAAGCCTCAGAGGTTGTACATGCGCTTGGCGGTGGCCTTCAGCTCGGAGCGGAAGTCGGGATGCGCGACCGCGATCATTTCGTTGATTCGCTCGCGCAGCGACTTGCCCTTGAGCGTCGCGATGCCGTACTCCGTGACGACGTGATGCACGAAGGCGCGCGGACAGGTCACGACGCTGCCTGCAGGCATCGTCGGCACGATACGCGATACGAGCTGGCCCTTGACCGTCGAGGTTGACGGCGTGACGAGGATCGTCTTGCCGCCCGCGAGGCTCGCGCCGACGACGAATGCCGTCTGCCCGCCCGTGCCGGTGTACATCATCCCGCCGATCGACTCGCCATTGACGTGGCCGGTCAGATCGATCGCCATCGCGTTGTTCACGGAGATCAGACCGTCTTCCTGCGCGATGACGCGGATGTCGTCGGTGAAGTTGAAATCGTAGAGCGCAAAACTTGGATTGCCGTCGATGAAATCAAGCTGGTCACGCGGCGTCAGCGGAGCGAAGCCGGCGCCGACGACCTTGCCCGGAAACAGCTTCTTGTATTTGCCGGTCAGCACGCCGGCCTGCACGAGCGGCGCGGTATGGAGCGGGATGATCTCGGTCTGCATCCCGAGGTCGTGATGATTTTTCAGGAACGGCATGATCGCGCCTGACATCGAGCCGACACCGATCTGGATCGTTGCGCGATCGGGAATCAGTTCGCGCGCGATCGTTCCGCACACGGCGTCGATCTGCTTCTGCTCCTCGGCGTTGGGTACGGGCAGCTTTATCTCCGGGAGTTCCAGCGTCCGCTCGACGAAGTAGTCGATCTCCGAAATATGCAGCGCGTTATCGCCGCCGACGCGGATCAGCTTGGAATCGATTTCCGCGATCACCAGATCGGCGTTGCGCGCCAGCAGCTTCGACATGATCTGCGCATCGCCGAAATTGCACATTCCGTTTTCATCGGGCGGCCCGACCAGCACCATGTACACGTTGAAGTTCTCGAGCGAGGGCGGCAGATGCCCGTGGCGGTAATATTGGATCGGCGTGAAATCAGCGTCGCCGCGCGCGTAGATATGCCGGTCGTACGGCGATACGTACATCGACTGAAGCCGGAAGCGCTCGCCAAGACCCGGTAGATCCCAATCGAATGCCGTCGCGCCCGCGTTGATCAGGACGTCTTCGGTCTCCATCAGGCGCCCCGAGAGGGCGGTACAGAGCTCGAGCGGCGTCGATTGCGCGATCGACATGCAGACGCGATCGCCAGACTTGATGTTAGCGACGGCCTCGTCCGCAGCAATGAGCTTACCGCCGAGCTGCGCACGCCATCCAGCAGTGTGAGCAGAAAGCGCGGTAGCCATTACGCAGCCAGGGCGGCAGCCGGGTCGATGCCCATCTCACGCAGAAAACCGCTAGTGCGGTCGTTGAGCAGTCCTACCTTCTTCATATTGGTGACGACGGTCTGATGCATCTCGCGGCGGAACAGGCGGCGGAAATATACGTGATCGTTGCTGCGGGCGATTTCCTTGCGCGCCACCTTGATCTGCGCGATGTCCTGCGCGGTCATCCCCACTGCCTCATACGCTTCGAGCGGGAACTGCCCGCTCAAGAGGAGCATCAGCGCTTCGCGCACGAAATCCTCGAGCTCATGCAGGTCGCCGGTATTCAGTCCCGCGATTTCATCGGGCAGGCTGAGCACCGAAAAACCCATGTGGCGCGACTCATCGGAAAGGATTCGCTTGCAGATCTCGCGCAACAGCGGATCCTGCGCCGATTCCATCAGCATCCTGAACACCGACACCGCAAAAGTCTCGGCCAGGAGCTGGAGCCCGACGGTCTTAACGAACCACTTGCCGTGACCCAGGATGTAATCGAAGAGCTTGCGCACGTTGGCATTCATCGGGTAGATGCGCCCGTCGCATTTGTCCTTCAGATACTTGCTCAGCACCTCGGTATGGCGCGCCTCATCGACGACCTGGGTGCCGACGAAGAACTTGCTGTCGTTGCTCGGCACCATGTCGACGAGCTGCGCGCAGGCGAGCATCGCGCCTTCCTCGCCGTGGAGGAGCTGCGAAAGCCGCCAGCATGAGAACTCGACGTTGAGCTTGCGGAAAGTCTTGTGGTCGAGCTTGCTGATGGTCGGCGTGCCGTGCCCATCGACGAGCTCGTCGGCAAAGAGACCGCGTTCGAGATCGACGTTGGTGGTCCAGTCGATATCGCGCGAGACGTTCCACTGATCGCGCTTGGCGTTCTCGTAGAGCCGGCGCAGGTCGGGGGCGGTGACGTCGTAGTCGCGGGTGAAGTAGGTTTCCAGTGTCGTGCGAATAATGTCCGGCGACATGCAAGCGCTCCTCGTGACGTATCTAGGCAAGACCGTAGCAAATTCGGATGCGCGGCGAAAAGTCCGGCGCGCATTTCGTATCAGGTGCGCTGAAGTTGCGGCGCTGCCAGGAAAGCGCGGCTTGACTGCGCAGGAGGGAAGATAAATGCTGGCAGGTCGCGGAGAGGTTCGGGAGTCAGGTTTAACCGGCGTGACTCGAAATCACGTGAGCCCTCGTGGCTCCGGGGGTTCGAATCCCCCCCTCTCCGCCACACAGTTTGTAGAGTCTACCTACAATCAGGAGAAGGCGGCAAATTCGCGCGTGGACGGGCCGATTCGCGCAGCTCGTGGCACCGGAGAGAGCGAGAAATCGTGCAAATTGCCGATTTGCCGCGATTCCTCTCTGTTCAGAAAAGATTCGGTGCCACGAGCGGGAGCTCCGTATACGCCGCCGTTCTCAGTTGCGGCGGGCAGGGTCCTGGGTCCGGGGCCAGACCCCGCGGATCTCCAGTTCCCGAGTCTCCGGATGAGAGCAGCATCGGCGGAAGTGAAGAGCATAATTGCCTATCTCAATCTGTTCGCGCGTGGGGTCGCCGACTCCCGCCGCAGTCGGCGCCGCCCCGCCGATCGGCGGTTCAGCACGAGCAGCTGTTAGCGCAAGACGACGCTCTCTGCCTCGCGCAAGGCGCGAGCGACGCACAGCGAGCGCAGTACGAGCGCGAACCGAATCAGCAACCCAAGCATCGCGCGTTGCAGTATCACACTCGCAGAGCTTCGTCACGCCGACGAAGTTTTTACTAGGCACAGGGGGCACAGCTGAGCCCAATTGTGCGTCGAATGCTGATTTCTGGGGAAAATTTACGATT